>NZ_JBFUJD010000014.1:0-78017 GCF_056401555.1 Caulobacter sp. P4_E5 | reverse complement strand
GGTAGGCATAGCCCAGCGTCGAAAGGATCGAACGCGCCTCGTCGACCGGCTTGGCGAACCGGTTGGCGGTCGCCAGCTGGGTAGTCAGCGAGAAGGCCGAGAGCGGACCATCGAACCCCTCCGCGCGCGCTTTCAGCCAGCGCTGGTGAAAGGGGACCGGCCCAAGGTCGACGCCGTAGCGCCCGAACGGATGGAAATAGCGGCTTCCAGGGCGGGCCCAATCGACAAAGTCGATGCCCAGCTTGTAGGTGGCCTTGGTGGCGCCAACGAACTCGGCTTCGTCCAGACCRATCAGCTCGTTGAACCATTGAATCGTCGGGATCGTCGCCTCGCCGACGCCCACCGTGCCGATCGCCTCGGATTCGAGAAGATCGATCTTCAACCGTGGTCCGAAGGTTTTGGCCAGGGCGGTCGCCGCCATCCAGCCGGCCGTCCCGCCGCCCAGGATCACTAACCGCTCAACTCGATCCATTCCCGGGCTCCCAGTTCAGACACTCATTTTCATCGTACACAGGACGAAGGGCAATCGATTGTAAAGATCATGTTCGCTTTGGTGCGGGAAGCGGCGGGCTAAGCTTGCGCAGGCCGTTTGCACCTTCCGTCGGGTGCAGGTAGCGATATCCTCGTCGATGTCGGGATCGACGGGAAAAGGGGGAAGATCTCTGGAAAAGCCAGCTCGCGTCCGCACTCTTGCCGATTTGGCCAAAATCGCCGGGGTGAATACGGCAACCGTTTCGCGCGCCCTGGCCGACAGTCCACTGGTGAAGACCGACACCAGGGTTCGGATTCAGGCGCTGGCCCAGGAGCATGGCTTTCGACCGAACCAGATGGCCAAGCGGCTTCGGACGCAACGCACCGGCGTCGTCGGTATCGTCGTGCCCCTGGGGCACGAGAAGCGTCAACACCTGTCGGATCCGTTCTTCATGACGATGCTGGGCCACTTGGCCGACGCCCTGACCGAGAACGGCTATGACATCATGCTGTCCCGCGTAATTCCCGACACCGACGATTGGCTCGAGGCCGTTATCGGTTCGGGCATGCTGGACGGCGTGCTTCTGATTGGGCAGTCGGACCAGTTCGACGTTATCGAGCGCGCGGCGGCTCACTATCGGCCGCTGGTGGCCTGGGGCAGTCATTGGCCCGGGCAGAGGCACTGCTCGGTCGGCACGGACAACTTCGCCGGAGGCCGGATGGCGGGCCAATGCCTGGTGGCCGGCGGGGCGCGCCGCACCGTCTTCCTCGGCGAGATCCGCACGCCGGAGATCGGACAACGCTATGCGGGCCTATGCGCCGCGTTGGAGGCGGAGGGGGTGGCCGCCCCGCTGCAGTTCGACGTCCACCTAGCGTCCGACGTCATGGAGCAAGAGATTTCCGCTCATATCGCCCAGCTTGGCGACGCGATTGATGGCGTCTTCGCGGCGTCAGACGTGATCGCCATGACCACGCTTCGCGTGCTCGCCGACCAGGGCGTCGTCGTTCCCGAAAAGGTCCGGGTGGTCGGCTACGACGACATACCGCTCGCCGCCCAGACGGTGCCGCGCCTGACGACGGTCCGGCAGGATATCGCCACCGGCGCCAAGGCGATGGTCGACGCCTTGTTCGCCCGCATCGCCGGCGAGGACGCCGTTTCGGTCCAGATGACCCCCGTGCTGGTCCAGCGCGATTCCGCTTAGCGGGCCGGGCGTCCATCCGGCCGGCGGGGCGGTCATTCCCAAAAGACGCGCGTCCCAATCGCCAAAATAGCGCGAAGTGGCGAGGCGTTCGAGAATGCTAACGATTGCATTTCTTCTTGCAATCCTTTGTTGTTCCGATATCCCGGCCGAATGGCCCGTGCCAGTTCAGACCTCCCTGCTGCCCCGGGCGCGAGTGACGCTCGGGGGGATCTTTTGGCTGGATCTAAAATTTTCGATGACGCCCACCGGCACCTCCGTCTCTTCCGCGCCAGATCCGCACGAGAAAAACGTCGGGCGTCGCTTTCTGACCCATTGGCCCCGCCTGAAGGCGCGGCTGACCGAGGTTTATGGCGACGATCCGCGCTGGCTGGACTTCATCACGGCGCTTGAGGATCAGGTCTGGACGGCGGCCATCGCGCGTCCGCCGGCGTTGCGCGATCTTGACGCCCGCCGCGAGGCGTCTCCAGGCTGGCTGAACGCCCCAGGCCAGGGCGTCTACACCTTCTATGTGGACCGTTTCGCCGGCGACCTGCCGGGTGTTCGGGAACGTCTCGACTACCTCGACGACCTTGGCGTGCGTTGGTTACACCCATTGCCGCTGCTCAAGCCCCGTCCAGGCGACAGCGACGGCGGCTTCGCCGTGGCCGACTATCGCCAGATCGATCCGCGCCTGGGCGACATGGACGATCTGGAAACCCTGGCCGCCGATCTGCGGGCGCGCGATATGGGCTTGATCCTGGACGTGGTCTGCAATCACACCGCCCGGGAGCACACCTGGGCCGTGGCCGCGCGGGCAGGGGACCCCGCCTATCGCGACTACTACATAATCCTGAGCGCCGAAGAGGCGGCGGCGCGCGAGAAGCATCTGATCGACGTCTTTCCCGACACCGCGCCGGGCAGCTTCACCTTCGACCCGGACATGGGGGGCCATGTCTGGACCACCTTCTATCCGTTCCAGTGGGACCTCAATTACGCCAACCCGGCGGTCTTCTCCGAAATGCTGGAGGTCCTGGCGTTCCTGGCGTCCAAGGGCGTGCAGGGCTTCCGACTCGACAGCGCGCCCTATCTTTGGAAGGCGGCCGGAACGATCAGCCGCAACCAGCCTCAAGCTCATGCGATCGTCGAGGCCTGGCATGAAGCCTTAGCCATCGTCGCGCCGTCGGTCGTGCTAGTCGCTGAAGCGATCGAAAGCCTGGAAGACGTTCTGCCGTTTTTCGGCCGGGACGGGAGCGGGTGCGACCTAGCCTACAACAACGCGGTGATGACCGCCTTGTGGGGCGCCCTGGCCGACGCCGACGCCAGCATATTCAACCGATGCGTGACGGCCTCCTCCAGCAAGCCACGCCGCGCGGCCTGGCTCAACTATGTGCGCTGCCACGACGACGTGATCTGGAACGCCTTGGCGGCCTATGCCGCGCCGGAAGACTTGGCTCGGTGGTCGGTCTTCTATGGCCAAGGCGGCGGGTTCTCGCATGGACGCGCCTTCCAGACGGCGCCGGGCGGCGTGCCATCGACCAACGGCATGGCCGCCGCCCTCGCCGGTTTGGCGCCGGGCGAGGGGCCGGGAGCTCCGGGCGCGGGTCGTCTGACGCTGCTCTATGGGATCATTCACGCTCTGGACGGCTGGCCGCTGATCTATATGGGCGACGAATTCGGCCTGCGAAACGACGAAGGCTATGCGGACGATCCGCTGCGCTCGACCGACGGACGCTGGCTGCATCGCCCAGCGATGGACTGGTCGGCCGCCGGACGCCGGAACGAGCCTGGAACGGTGGAAGCCGAGCTCTTCGCCCGTTTTCGCCACTTTGGCGCGCGAGCCAGGACGCTGGCCGCTCAGGGCGTCGACGGCCCGGCCCGCCCGATTGACCTGGGCGCGCGGGCGATCCTGGCGTTCGAGCGCGTGGAAGGCTCTCAGAGCTTGTTGTGCCTGGCCAATCTGGCGATCGCGCCGGTTGTGGCGAACCTGCCCGCGACATTCTCGGGCGCGACGCGCGAGGTGCTCACCGGCCAGGACCGGCACGGCGGTTCGATTGAACTTGGCCCCTACGACCTCGTCTGGCTGGTGACGACATGACGCGCCGCGTCGCCGCGATGGCCCGGACGCCAGTTCCATGACGACCGCCGCGCGGCGGGCGGGGACGATCACAATCGGGACGTAGTGTCCGAAACGGGGGAGGCCGACGTGACCCAGAAAACCTTGAGTGAGCGGTCGCCGAATATCGGCCTGATCAAGCTGATGACGTTCTTGATGTTCATGATGTTCGCCATGACCACCGACGCGGTGGGCGTGATCATTCCCCAGATCATCAAGACCTTCGGCCTGGATCTGACCGCCGCGGGCGCCTTTCACTATGCGACGATGAGCGGCATCGCCCTGTCGGGTCTTTGCCTGGGGTTCCTAGCGGACCGCATCGGCAGGAAGGCGACGATCATCGCCGGCTTGGTTGGGTTCGCGGCTTCCGTCCTGGTCTTCGCCGTCGCCGAACGGTTCGCTGTCTTCGTTGTTCTGTTGTTCGTATCGGGCGCGGCTATCGGCGTCTTCAAGACCGGCGCCCTAGCCTTGATCGGCGACATCTCTCGCTCGACCCGTGATCACACCGCCACCATGAACACCGTCGAGGGCTTCTTCGGCGTGGGCGCGATCATCGGGCCGGCGATCGTCGCGGCGCTGCTGGCGGCGGGGACTTCGTGGAAATGGCTCTATGTGATCGCCGGCGTCCTTTGCGTGGGTCTGACGCTCACCGCTCTGTTGATCCGCTATCCGGCGCCCCAGGGCGAGCGCGAGCCGGTCAACCTGGCTGGCGTCCTGCGTGTGGCGCGCGATCCGCATGCCTTGATTTTCAGTGCGGCCGCCATGCTCTATGTCGGCGTCGAGACGGCGATCTATGTGTGGATGCCGACCCTTCTCGCCGGCTATCGCGGCGTGGGCGCATCACTAGTGGCGTTCGCCCTGCCAATCTTCTTCGTGCTGCGCGCCGGTGGCCGGTTCCTGGGCGCCTGGATGCTGGTGCGCTTGAGATGGGCCCTGGTGCTGGCGATCTGCGCTGTGGCCATCCTGGCCTGTTTCATCGGCGCGCTCGCGGGCGGACAGGCCGCCGCGGCCGTCTTGCTGCCACTGTCGGGTCTGTTCATGTCGGTGGTCTATCCGACCCTGAACTCCAAGGGCATCAGCGGCTTTCCCAAGGCCGAGCACGGCGCGGTCGCCGGCGTCATTCTATTTTTCACCTGCGTCAGCGCTGTGATCGCGCCGCTCGCGATGGGGGTGGCCAGCGACGCCTTTGGCGGCCCGATCTTCGGCTTGGCCCTCGCGTGCGGCTTGGCGTTGATCTTAGCGGCGGCCGCTATCGCCAATGCCATTTCGAATCCGTTCGCGAAACGCCTCACAGCCTGTGACGATCGCGAGTACGGCTAGCGGCCGTTTTGCCGAGCACATCGCCGCCTGCTTTTCGCAGCGTCTCAGAAAATCGCGTTGCTCAAGTGTAATGTTATCATATAACACCTCGCTGAGTGAACGGGGTGGACTTGATGCGTATTCGAAACACACTGGCGGGAGCAGCCAAGTTGGCCGCGGTCCTCTGGGCGGGGAGTTCGGCGGCCCAGGGGACGGCTCAGCTGGCGGACGACCAAGCGGCTGATGTCGAACAGGTCGTGGTCACGGGCACGCGCTTTCCGGGCCGGATCGCCACCAAGTCTCCGACTCCGATCGATTCCATCACGATCAACGAACTGGCCCCGGGAGGGAGGGCAGACCTGGTGTCGGCGCTGAAGGTCGCCGTTCCCAGCTTCAACAGCCCCAGCCCCACGGGATCGACCTTCTCCGACTTCGCCACGCCGGTGACGCTACGCGGGCTTTCGCCGGGTCAGGTGCTGGTGCTGGTCAATGGCAAGCGGCGTCACACCATCGGTGAGCTTAACCAGAGCAACAGCCTGGGCCGCGGCGACATCACCTATGACCTCAACCCGATCCCCCTCGCGGCGATTGGACGTTTGGAGGTGCTCCGGGACGGCGCGACGGCGCAGTACGGGTCTGACGCGATCGGCGGCGTGCTCAACGTCGTGCTCGACGAGACGCTCGGAGCCTCGGCCAAGGTCACGGCTGGAACGACCGGCGAGGGCGACGGCGACATGTTCGACCTCAGCCTGGCTTATGGGGCGCCGATCGGCGACGGCGGCGTCATCCGGGCAAGCTTCCATTACCGCGACCAGGGCGGGACGAACCGCGCCGGGCCCGACACCCGCCAGCAATACCTGGGCAACGACGGTCGGACCGCCCCGTCGGCCTTCTTCGGTTCCGGAACGGGCCTGACGCCCTCGTCAGGGGCGCCGGATTCGCGCGAACGGACGATCGACAGGGACAACCTCGTGGTGATCGGGCAATCGCCGTACGAGATCACCTCGGGTTTTCTCAATGCTCGGCTTCCGGTGTCGCGTGGCCTCGAACTCTACGGCTTCGGCGGCTACAGCCGGCTGGAGGGCTCTTCGGAGGCCCTGCTGCGTCGATCGGGGCAGGACGAGAACATTCGGTCCATTTTCCCGGACGGCTATCGGCCGCGCAGCGACGTCGTCTTCGATGACTACACCATTTCGGCCGGGGTCCGCGGGGGCGACGTGGCCTCGCTCGCGTGGGATCTCTCGACGACCTTCGGCGGCTCGGAGATCGAGACGACGGCGACCAACACCGTCAATCCTTCGCTTGGCGCGACCAGTCCGACCCGCTTCAAGCGCAACGGCACGACCAACCGCCAATGGACCACCAATCTCGACTTCACGCGCGAGTTGCCCGTGGGCGGCACGTCGCCGCTGAAGGTCGCGCTGGGCTTCGAATACCGGGAGGATCACTACGCGCTGACGCCTGGCGATCCGGACAGCTACCGCAACGGCGGTGCGCCGATCGTCGGCGGCCCCAACACCGGTCGGCCAGCGCCGGTGGGATCACAGCCGGCGCCGGGGATCCGGGACACGGAGGCGCGTTCGGCGGACCGCCACAGCGTCGCGGTCTATGCGGAGGTGGAAAGAGAGCTGTTCGACCGGCTTACCCTTGTCGGCGCGCTCCGCTTCGAGGACTTCTCCGACTTCGGCAGTAGCACGGACTACAAGATCGCCGCGCGTTTCGAGCTGATGCCCGGCCTGGCCCTTCGGGCCAACTACGGCAGCGGCTTCCGCGCCCCGGCGCTGGCGCAGTCCTTCTTCAACGCAAGCTCGGTGTCGTTCGTCAACGGCCAGTCGACGACGGTGCGGATCTTCAGCGTCAACGAGCCCGGCGCCGCCCTGATCGGCGCGACGCCGCTCAGGCCCGAGACATCGACCAGTCTGTCGTTCGGCGCGGTCGCCTCGCGCGGTCCGTTCAGCGCTTCCATCGACGCCTATCGGATCGACATCGACGATCGCATCGTCATCTCGTCTCAGTTCCAGGACGCGCGCCTGACGACGCTGCTGGCCAGCAATGGCTACCCGGGCTTCGCCGCCGCGACCTATCTGACCAACGCCGTCGACACTGTCACGAGAGGCCTCGACGTCGCGGCGAGCTACCGGACGGATCTCGGGGCCTTCGGCCGGTTCAACGCGACGCTCGCCGCCAATTTCAACGAAAGCAAGCTGAGGCGCATCGCGGGGACACCGGCTCCGCTGGCCGCGCTGGGTATGACCACGCCGTTGTTCGATCTGACGCAACAGGTCCGCTTCACGGACAGTCAGCCCAAGGACAAGGTGTTCCTCAGCCTGGCCTGGGACCGTGGCCCGGTCCAGGTCCGGCTCGTCAACACGCGCTATGGCGAGGTGTCGGCCGTCGCGCTCACCAATCGAACGCCCGCGCAAGTCGCCGCGCTCAGTCCTGGGTACGACGTGCGTCGGGTTCCCGTTTCCGCGACGTCCGCGAATTCGGACCTGATCCAGACCTATGAGGCCAAGATCGTCACCGACCTAGAGGCGAGCGTTCGCGTCAGGCGGAACGCCACCGTCACGGTGGGCGTGAACAATTTGTTCGACGTGTATCCGACGGTGAACCTGCCCTCGACGGTCGCCAGCGTGTCGGCGGGAACCAACGGCGCGGATAACGGCGGCTCGGTCCGCTACAATCCGATTTCGCCCTTCGGATTCAATGGCCGAACCCTGTTCGCAAGCCTCGGCGTGAGGTTCTGAGCATGGCCGCGGTCCTTTCCCTCACAGGTGTCGGCAAGCGGTTCGGCGAGAACGCGGCGCTCGATGGCCTGAACCTCTCCTTGAACGCCGGCGAGGTGTTCGCCCTTCTTGGGCCCAACGGCGCTGGCAAGACCACGACAATCAACCTGATCCTGGGCTTCGCAAAAGCCGACGCGGGACAGGTCACCGTCTGCGGCGTCGACGCGGGACTCGATCCGATCGGCGCGAGGCGGCTGGTCGCCTACATCCCTGAACAGGTGGCGCTCTACCCCGCGATGTCTGGCCTGGCCAATCTGCGCTACTTCACCACCCTGGCGGGGCTATCCCTGGACGACTGCGCCCTGGCGGGACTGCTCGAGGACGCCGGACTGAACACTGAAGCCCACGGCCGCCCCGCGGGCGGCTACTCCAAGGGGATGCGCCAGAAGGTGGGCATCGCGATCGCCTTGGCGCGCTCCGCCAAGCTGCTCCTCTTGGACGAGCCGACGTCGGGCCTCGATCCCAGCGCCTCGGCCGAATTCTCGCAGGTCGTGCGGTCGGCCGCGGCGCGCGGCACGACGGTGCTGATGGCCACCCACGATCTCTATCGCATCCGCGAGGTCGCCGACCGCGTGGGCGTTCTGCATCGCGGGCGGCTGGTCGACGAGTTCGATCCCAGGACGCTCGACCATGTCGATCTCGAGCGCCTCTACATCGAGCGGCTGGTGAGCTGATGTTCCGTAGCCTCCGGTCCGAACTCGGTTTGCTGCTGGCCGATCCGCGCGTCCGCTGGATCGCGGCGCTGCTCGCCCTGCTGATGGCGACGAGCTTCGCTTTGGCGCTGACCGAAGCGCGAAGGACAGCTCATGACGCAAGCCGTACGCAGGCCGTCGAACGCCAACGTTGGCTTTCGCAGGACCCCAAGAACCCACACTCCGCCGCGCATTTCGGCGTCTGGGTGTTCAAGCCCTCGCCGCCGTTGGCGACCCTCGATCCCGGCGTCGAACCCTATGTGGGGCGCATGGTCCGGATCGAGGCGCACCGCGTCAACGATGCGGTTTTCCGCGCGGCGCAGGATCGAACGACGTTGGCGCGCACTGGCGCCTCCAGCGTCGCCGATATCTTGCAGCTGGTGGTCCCGTTGGCGGTGATCCTGTTGGGGTTCTCGGCGTTCGCCGCCGATCGGGAGCGCGGAACGCTCCGCCTGGCGCTCGGCAACGGCGCGCCGCCGGGAAAGCTCCTCGGCGGGCGGTTCGGCGCGCTGATGCTGGTGACGGCGGTCGTGGTGGGCGCACCGGCGCTGGCGCTGGGCGTGATCGCCAATCTCAGCATCCCTTCCAGCGGCTGGCAGTCCTGGTTGCGCCTGCTGCTGTGGGTCGGGGCGGCGACAGTCTATGCGGCGGTCTTCCTTCTGATCGTCCTGTCGGCCTCGCTCCTCGCACGAACGGCGAGGGGGGCTCTGGCGGCGTCGCTGGTGGTATGGACCCTGCTTTGCGTGGCCGCGCCGCGTCTCTCCGTCGCCGTGATCGAGGCGGTGCGGCCGACGCCGTCCTACGAACTCACCCGTGAGCGGATCGACGCGGCCATCAAACAATACAATCGGGCCGACCTCCATCAGGCGCGGCGGCAGGCGATCCTGGCCCGCTACGGCGTCACCGATCCGAACGCGCTGCCGATCGATCTTCGCGGGGCGATGCTGCATGACCGCGAGCAGCACGATTACCGCGTGTACGACCGCGAGCTCGGTGCGTTCAACGCTCAGCTCGCGAGGCGCGACCGCCTGCAGGCGATCGCGGGGGTGATTTCGCCGACGATCGCCCTTCAAACCCTCTCCGAAGGACTGGCAGGGGCGGACTTCCGTCGGCACGCGGATTTCATCCGCGCGGCGGAGGACTATCGTCGGACCCTTTCCGACACCATGAACCTCGACCTTGTCGCTCATGCGACCCGAGGCGGCCCGACCTACCTTGCTGGTCGCGAAGTTTGGGCGAAGGTGCCGGCCTTCAGCTACCGGCCGGCGCCGCTGGGGCGCGCCTTGCCCGAACTGGCCGTGTCCGCGGCGCTGCTCTTTCTCTGGCTCGCCGCGGCGGCCGCTATCGCGATCACCGCGGCTCGACGGATCCAGCCATGAGTTCCACCCTGCGCAGCCTGATCGGTCTCGAACTGCGTGAAACGGCGCGTCAGCCGCTGACGCTCGCGGTTCTGCTGCTTCTCGTGGCGGCCATGCTGGTCGGAGCCCTGAACGGGGCCGCGCGCGTGGATCGGGAACAGCGGACGCTCGCCAATGTCGCGCACGAGGAGGCCGCGTCGTTGCGGACCGTCAAGGCGGCCGCCGTCGACTATTCGAAGCCCTCTGATCTGAAGGTCGACTACCACCGCGACCCCACCGACGCCTTCGGCTACATGACCTACTTCCTGGTCACGCACGCGATCAAGCCGTCGGCCCCATTGGCGGCGCTGGCCGCGGGTCAGTCGGACCTTCAGCCCGACCAGATCCGCATAGACTTCAATACGATCTTTCCGGACGCGGCCTACGATCCGGGAAACCCGCACGCGTTGAAGCTGGGTTCATTCGACCTGGCGTTCGTGCTGGTCTTCCTGACGCCCCTCGGTTTGATCGCGCTGGCGGCGACGCGGCTGACGGGAGAGCAGGACAGCGGCGTCCTGCGCCTGATCGCCGCCCAACCGATAACGCTGCGCGCCGTGGCCTTCAGCAAGTACGCGGCCCTGGCGATCATCTCGGTCGTCGCCCTGGTCGGAGGGATGCTGGCCGCCTCGCTCGTGGCCGGCGGCGTTCGAAGCCTGGAGCTTGCGTCGATCGCGCTCATGGTCGCGCTCTGGGTGCTGTTCTGGATTGCGCTCTCCGCCGTGGTGGCCACGTTCTGGCGGGGGGCGGTGGCTTCCATCGCCGTTCTCGTTCTGGCCTGGGCTGGAATCACGGTGCTTGCGCCCGGCGTCGCCACCTTCGTGATCGATCTCGCCCATCCCGCCCCGTCGCGGATCGCCTACATCGATGCGAGCCGCCAGGCGATGGACAGGTTCTACGGTGATGAAACGGCGGCTCATTCCGCTTGGCTGCGCCAGCGCTATCCGCAACTCGCCGCCTCGAATCCGGAGGTGGCCAAGAGCCCGGACGTGAAGCGGTTTGCTCGGGACGCATTCTATCGCGACGCGCTGCGAGCGCGTCGCGCGGCGTTCTTGGCGCACAGCGACGATGTGCTGGCCTGGAGCGATGGCCTGCGACTCATCTCGCCCGCCATGATGATCGACGGGGCCCTGCAAACGGCGGCCGGGACCGACGCACGGCGCCACGTTGGCTTCATCGCCGCGACGGATGCCTACACCGAGCACTTGAGGCGCTACTTCCAGCCCCTGGCGCTCAACAACGCGGCGAACCCCATCCGCGTCTGCACACAGTGTCCCGGCCGTCTCAACTTCCTGCGTTATGAGGAGGTCCCGAAGTTCAGGCCGACCATAGATGAGCGGCCTGGCCGACAGGCGGTTCTGGCGACATGCCTGTACCTCGGGCTCCTTGTCGGCGGTCTCGCCGCGACCGCCGCCCGCCGGATGCGGGAGTGGCCGGCCTGAAGGGTCTCGCCAAGTCGCGAGGGGGCGTTCGGGTCGTCGACGCGGTTTGGGCTCATGAACATCCGCTTCGCACGGACTGACCGCAGGGGCTGGAGGTCCGCTTGCTGGCGCGACCTGGCCGGCCATTCAGACCTCCGGATCGGCAGGGAAGCGTGGAAGCGGTCACCCAAGACGGTAGGTCGCGACGACCGCTTTACGCATCCAAATTGTCTGAGTAATGTCGTGGGCCGCCTGACGGCGACCGGGGGGGAGCGGGTGAAGCGAAGTCTGTCTCTTGCGCTCGCCTGCTCGGCGCGCGCGCGTCATGCGGCGCGCCGCCGTGTGAACGTCAAGGACTTCAAGTGGGCCAAGCAGAATGCCTGGGCGTCGCAGACCATCGCGAAGAATGGCGCCGGCCCATTGGCGGACATAGTAACTGCGCTGAACAGCGGCGCGACAATCCACGTGGGATACTCTCAATGCGCCATCTGACCTTCGCGGCCGCGATCGCTGTTGCCCTAGTCCTGCCTGTCGCGGCCCACGCCACCGACGCCCCGGTTCAGATAGCGCTCGATGCGTCCAAGCCCGGCGCCGTGATCAACCGCCATGTCTTCGGCCAGTTCGCCGAGCACCTGGGCAGCGGTATCTATGGCGGTATCTGGGTCGGCAAGGATTCGGCGATCCCAAACACGCGCGGTATCCGCAACGACGTCGTCGCGGCCCTGAAGGCGCTCAAGGTCCCCAACGTCCGCTGGCCGGGCGGCTGCTTCGCCGACCAATACAACTGGCGCCGCGGTATCGGCCCAGAGCGCAAGCCCGCCGTCGGCGAGCCCAACACCTTCGGCACTGACGAATTCATGGACTTCGCCCAGCAGATCGGAACCGAGGCCTATATCTCGGTCAATCTCGGCTCCAGCACCGCGCAGGATGCGGCCGAATGGCTCGAGTACATGACGTCTCCGACTGACAGCGCCTTGGGCGCCGAGCGCGCCAAGAACGGTCACTCTGAGCCGTACAAGGTCGCCATCCTTGGCCTCGGCAACGAATCCTGGGACTGCGGCGGTGCGATGTCGGCGGACTTCTACGTCAACGAAATGAAGCGCTTCTCGCACTTCGTGCACAGCTACAATCCCGCCCAGCCGATGAAGCGCGTGGCCGTCGGACCGAGTGGCCCCGACCCCACCTATACCGAGGCTGTCATGAAGGCCTGGAAGAGCCGCTCCTGGGCCTGGGACATCGAAGGTTTGTCCCTCCATTCCTATTCGACGGGCGGCTGGCCGCCGCATATGTCGGACACCGGCTTCGGCGAAAAGGACTATGCCGTCCTACTGAGAGACTCGCTCGGCATGGACGACACGCTCAAGACGCAGTCGGCGATCATGGACAAGTACGATCCCGAAAAGAAGGTCGCCCTGGTGGTCGACGAATGGGGCGCGTGGCTCGTGCCGGCGTCGGGGTCGAACTCGGGCGGAGCGGTGCAGCAGAACAGCCAGCGCGACGCCGTGCTGGCCGCGCTCAACATCAACATCTTCGCGCGCCATGCCGACCGCGTGCGCATGGCCAATATCGCCCAGATGATCAACGTCCTGCAGGCCATGATCCTGACGGACAAGGACAKGATGCTGCTGACGCCGACCTATCACGTCTTCCACATGTACGCGCCGTTCCAGGACGCGACCTTCGTGCCACTGACCTTCGACGCCGGCGCCTATACGACGAACGGCGTCACCCTGCCGCGTGTTGACGCCATCGCGGCCAAGGACAAGGCCGGCAAGGTCTGGATCGCCGTCACCAATATCGACCCGAAGTCGCCTGCGATATTCAGTGTTTCACTTGCCGGCGTGAAGGCCACGAAGGCTTCGGGCCAAACCCTTTCGGCGCCGAAGGTCGACAGCGTCAACACCTTCGACGCACCCAATACAGTCGCTCCCAAGGCTTTGTCGGCCAAGATCGCGGGCGGCAAGCTGACCATCACCGTGGCGCCCGCGTCGGTGACGGTGCTCGGTCTGGAATAGGCGGGGCAAAACCGGCGGGCCAGGCCACCGCGCGTGGATCGTCTCGCGGACCTAGCCGCGGTCGGTCTGTGAAAACGGGCAGAGCCGCACCCGCGTGCGATGTTCGGGAGCGGGCTGGCCGTCGGGCGAGAGGCCGTGGAAGTAGCTGCGCTGCCAGCCTTGAGCGACCGCCGCGCCCTCCTGGGCGTACAGGTCGGCGTTGAACTGGCGGCGACTTTCGGTCCACGTCCGGTAGCGGGCGGCGAGTTCGGGATCGCTGTCCAGGTCGCGAAACTCCGGCCGCAAGGTCTCGGCGGTGGCGCGGGCGACCGGAAAGAAGTGGCAGATCGGCTCGCCCTTGCGGAAGCTGACCACGTGCGCCGGCCGGGTGAAGCGCCAGTTCATGGTGAAGGTATAGGGACTCCAGTCGGTCTCGACGATGGCGGTCAGCGGCGCGATGCCGTCGCGCGGCGCGTTGACCGGGCCGCCGACATGCAGGTCGTAGCCCGGCTCGGTGCGGAACAAGGCCGGGATCGGGAAGGTCAGGACCCCGTGGCCGAAGTGGCCGGTCGGCAGCCGGTGGCGCGGATCGCCCGAAAGGACGACGACGCCCTCTGGCCCCGGATCGCCGGTCCAGTAGGCGGAGCAGTCGACCGGGCTGAGGATCTCCCAGCCTTGGGCGTTGGCGATGTTTAGCGGCAGGCAGCGATAGGCGAACTTCTGCGGCGTCTCATCCATCCAGCCTCGCGTCACCTCGGCGGGCCGGATCGTCGGCGGCTCGTTGGTCACGGGATAGCAGACGAGTTTCATATCCAGCTTTCTCGCTCGGCGCCTAGAACGTAACGACCAGCCCGAAATGGCCCCGCCCGGATTGGCCGCCGCCCGGTTGCTCGCCGACCGGAAAGCCCCAGGCGCCCCGCGCGCTGACCCGGGCGGTCAGGCCCAGGTTGAAGCCGAGCCCCACCGTCTGCACGGTCAAGCTCTTGGGGTCGCCCACCAGACGCGAGCGGTTCGTCATCCAGCCGGCGTCCCAGAACAGGAAGGGCGACAGGGTTCGCGCCTCACCGCCCAGCTTGACCGGCGGCGGGGACAGCTCGTTGCGCATCAGCACGCCCTGGTCGCCATAGAAGGCGCCCTCGTCATAGCCTCGCACGCTGGAAACCCCGCCGAACGCCATCTGCTCGGAGCCCAGCAGGGCGCCGCTGGCGATCTGGCCCCGCAGGCTAGTGCTCAGCGACCATCGTCGGGGCAGGCGGACGCGACGGTCCAGGCTAAGCCGCAACACGGCGAAGCGGGCGTCGGCTCCGGCGCGGATCTTCTGGTAATCGGCCTTGTCGCTGTCGCCCGTCAGGCCGCCGGGGCTGACCGCCAGGCTGGCCGACAGGGCGGTATCGCCTCGCGCATCCAGAAACCGGCCACTCCACGCGGCGCCGAAGGTGATCACGTCGGCGGTGTTGTCGCTGATCGGAAAATCCGAGAAGCGGAAGTTGTTGTTCGACCGTTTGATCGCGGCGGCGAAGGCGATCGCCTGGTTGTGATCGAGCGGGATCTGATAATCCACGGCCGCCGAGCCGTTGTAGCCTTCCATGGTGAACGGCGCCGGCAGGTCGCCCTCGACCGTGGCGTACGAGGCCGAGGCGGTCAGCACGTGCCGCCAGGGCAGGAAGCTCTGCAGGCTCAGCGAATGGCCGACGCTCTTACGGAAGTCCGGACTGGCCGACAGCTGGTAGCTGACCAGATCGCCGCGCCCGAAAGCGTCGCCCCACGTCGCCGACAGGCCGACTCGCAGCGGGTCCGTCAGGTCGGTGCCGGTGTCGTCGAGCGAGGCGCTCAGCGACCAGGGTCGTTTCTCATGGGCTTCGACGGTCAGGTCCACCGTACCGAACGGGCCACCCGGCGCGGCCACGGCGGTGGCTCGGCGGAACGGGTTGCGGTTGATCCAGGCAAGGTCGCGGTCCAGCACGGCCTTGTCGATCGGCTGGCCGGGTCGCGCCGTGACCGCGCCGCTGTACTGGGCCGCGTCGAACCGTCGGGCCCCCTTGACGCTAACCTTGTCCAGCCGGCCTTCGGTCAGCAGGATCTGGACGACACCGCCAGCGGCCTGCTGGCCTGGCAACACGGCGGCGCTGAACGGATAGTCGCTGGCCTTGAGCGTCTGGGCGAGGGCCGACTTCAGGCCGGCCAGGGTGTCTCCCGTCAGGGGACGGCCCAGGAATGGCGTCGCGGCGACCTGGATCGGGCCGCGCAGGCCGGGCGAAAGGCGGCTGGCGTCGACCCCGTCGACGGGCTGAAGCCAGCCCGAGGCGACGACCTGACCGGGCTCGGAGAGCAGCACCACGCCCTTGAGGGTCGGGGCGGTCTGGGCCGATGCGGCGCCGGCCCACAAGGTCGCGATGGCGGCCGAAACCGCGAGGGGAGCTAGGCTTCTCATCGGTAGGAAACCCCAGTCGTCATGTTGATGAGGTGCATCAGCAGCAACTGCTGGCCGTCGGTTTGCTTGACCAGCTCGCTGAGCGGCTTGCCGTCTTGGGTGCGCCTGGCGATTGTTCCGTAGACCGCGTCGTCGGTCTCCTGGATCTTGATGACGTCAGTGAGGACCAGGGAGAAGACGATCCCGGCCACGGCCGTGATCCCGCCGGCGGCTCCACCCGCTATGGCGCTGGCGGTTCCGCCGACCGCGCCGACCGCCGTGGCGAAGGGTACGATACTGCCAGTCAATACGCCGATGCTGACAGCTCCGCCGACCACCAAGCCGGTGGCCACGGCGACCTCGGCGCCCAACGCCCGCTGTAGCGCGGCGCTGGTCTCTCCGACCCCTGAATAGACCTTGGCGAGTTCGGCCATGCTCTGGATAGAACCGGTCGGGACGCCGATCGTGGCGCGGGCGTAGAAGTCCTGGTCCTTGGGATTGGGACCATAGTCGTAGAGCGCCATCATGCCCGCGCCGCGCATCCTTTCGAATTGCTGTTCACGCCAGGCTTCGTAGGCGACGGCGACCTGGCGGGCGGTCCTCAGCTCTTCGCGGCGGACATATTCCTCGACATAGTTCATCAGGCCCCAATCGTCGCCGGTCCAGGCGCTCTTGGGCTTGGCCAAGAGATCGTTGACGGCCACGAGCAGAGCGGTCGCGACCGCACCGCGGTATTCTGGCGACGTCGTTCCCTTGGAGGTCACGCTGGCGGGGATCGCGTTGAGATACGGGCCCAGCGTCGACTGGATCGCGACCGGATAGCCGAGCGGCGTCAACGGCGCTGTGTCGAACGCGGCGCGTTTGCCGGCAATGGCGTGGATCTCTTGGAAGCCCCAAGTGTAGCGGCTGTTCATCCAGGCCAGGACATCGGCGTCGATGTCCCCAGAGCAAGCCCTGCCCAGGGTCTCGCAGCCCATGCGATAGGCTGCATCGAACTCGGACGCCGGAATGCCGTACTTCACCCCGAAGACACTCCGGAAGCCAATATAGGTGGGAGAGGCCGTATTCGGGTTGTAGTGCAGATCAAAGATCGCGGGGTCGCCGACGATTACGGTGCTCGAGCTCGAAGGGTTGGTGACGCTGCTTAATCCCAGACCCGCGATGTCGGCGGAGGTCGCGAGCACGACGATCTGCGGCGGCGGTGGCGGCGGAGGAGGGGGGGGCGGCAACGGCGGGATATAGGTCGAGGTGATGGTGATCGGACTATGGGTCAGGCCAAGGATCGGCGGCGGGCCGGTGTCGGCTTGCCACTCCGTCAAATCGTCCCCGCCGGTCGCGCCGACCGCGGGCTCCGCCACTCCGATGGACACAGTCGACCAGACGGAGGTCAAAGAGCCAGGATTTTCGCCGTCTTGATAGCTGTTCAAGCCCTCGCTGGCGCTAAGCGTCGGCGGCGAGACAGGCGGCGAGACAGGCGGCGGGGACACCGGGGGCGGTGGTGACACCGGCGGGGGTGACACTGGCGGCGGCGATACCGGCGGCGGTGACACGGGTGGCGGCGACACTGGCGGCGGAGGAGAAACCGGCGGCGGCGACACAGGCGGGGGCGACACCGGCGGCGGTGATACCGGCGGGGGTGAAACGGGAGGCGGTGACACCGGCGGGGGCGGTGAAACTGGAGGCGGCGACACCGGCGGAGGCGGCGACACCGGAGGCGGCGGCGAAACCGGCGGCGGCGAGAGCGGGGCCGTCGGATCGGCCGGGATCGTCACGGCGGCGGGCAGCACGCCGGTGTTGATGTAGATGCCCTTCGGCACGTTGCCGTCCAGCAAGCCCGTGGGATAGGCGCCGCTGAGCTGCGAGAAGCCCGTCAGGTTGCCGATGTCGCTGTTGCCCGCGACATAGATGCGGATGTTGCCCGTGGCGCCAAAGCCGCTCATCGGCGACAGCACGGTCAGCCCGCCGCGTTTGATCTCCAGCACCACCCCGTCGCGCGCGCCGTTGAAGGTGAAGGTCGGCGCGAACGTTA
Organism: Caulobacter sp. P4_E5; assembly: GCF_056401555.1. Lineage (NCBI taxonomy): Bacteria > Pseudomonadati > Pseudomonadota > Alphaproteobacteria > Caulobacterales > Caulobacteraceae > Caulobacter > Caulobacter sp. P4_E5. The sequence continues at coordinate 60,227 of NZ_JBFUJD010000014.1, read as the reverse complement.
TGTTGTCGGCGGCGATGATGCGCACCGTCTCGAGGCTGAAGGAGGGAAACCGCGCGCTGCCGACGAAGGCGCCGTCCAGGATCAGACCGCCTTCGGCGTCGGTGATCCTGGCGGTGTCGATCGTCCCGCCCGCCAGGGCCTCGAAGGTCACCTTGCCGATGCTGTTGTTGCTGGCGTCGAGCAGGATGGTGCTGGCCGCGCCGTAGCGCAGTTTCAGCGTGTCGACCTTGAAGCGGACGAAGTCGCCGGGCTGGAAGCCGCTGCCGAACTCGGCCGTCAACGACTTGACCACGACGGCCGGCGTCGACGGACCGCCGAGATTGGACCAGTCGATATTGCGACCGGCCTTCAGCACCAGGCTCGAGCCCGCCGAGCTGTTGACGATGTTGTGGCCCAGGATGACGTCGCGGCTGGCGTCCAGGGTTAGGGTGTTGGTCCCCGACCAGAAGATCCCGCTTTCGACCTGGATATCGCCCGTTCCGGCGCCAGAGCCGGCGGTGCTGACCGTGATCGCGGTGGTGGCCAGTTGGCTCGTCAGCCAGTCGACGCCGATGAGGCTCTGGGCCGCCGCGCCGTTGGAGGTGGTTCCTCCCGACACCGTTCCGGCGGCCGAGCCGCTGACGAGGCGGACAGTGGCGGGATCGAGCAGCAGGCTGCCCGTGGCGCCGTGCGCCGCCGTGGTGTCCACCGCGCCGGCGAAGTTGAGCCAGCCCTTGCCGGAGATCTCGACCTTGCCGCCGTCGCCCGACAAGGCGCCGCCGCGGGCCAGGACCGAGCCGCGATAGTCCGTGCGGTCGTCGGACCAGACGACGACCTGGCCGCCGTTCCCGGCCAGGCCCGCGTCCGCCAAGATCCTGGCGGTGTCGGTGATCTCGACCGTCTTGGCGTTGACGAGGTCGGCGTCGCCGCCTTGCCAGCCGCCGCCGATCCTAACCCGGCCGCCCGCGTCGCCCGACGCGTCGATCTGGCCGCTGACCCGGATCGTCTCGCCCTCGACCGTGACGTCGCCGGCGATCAGACCCGAGAGGTTGACGGCCAGGGCGTAGGGATTGCCGCCCGCGGCGCGCAGTTGTGCTCGCGAGGCCTTGATCGCGCCGGCCGCGTCCACCGCGCCGGTCCCGCGCACCAGCACGGCCCCGCCGTCGACCTCGGAGCCCAGCCGCACCTCGGTTCCGCCCGCCAGGACGGCCTGGCCCGACGCGTTGATCTGGCCGAGGTTGGAAACCTGTCGACCGATCAGGAACACGTCGCCGGCGCGCGCCGCGATGGTTCCGTGGTTCTCGATCGCCGCCGTCGACTCGCCCGTGAACCTCAGCCGGCCGGTCCTGAAATCGTCGTCGCTCAGGTTCAGGGTCGAGGCCAGGAACCCGGCCGTGTCGATCCGGCCGCCGGGTCCGACGACCACGCCGTTGGGATTGACCAGGAACACGCGGCCATTGGCCTCCAAGCTGCCCTGGATCCGTGTCAGGTCGCCGCCGGTCACGCGGTTGAGGATCGCCGCCGCCGCATTGGGCTGGTCGAAGCGCAGCGTCGCGCCGGTGGGCACCGACAGGCTGGGCCAGTTGACGATGGCGTTCTGGCTCGACTGGGTGACGGTCGTGGTGGAGCCGGACGTGGCGACGCCGGCCTGGCCCGAGATCACCGACTGGGCCCCGGCCTCCAGCGGCGGCAGAACCAAGGCCATCGCCGTCGAGCCGATCAGCCAAGCGCGTTTGAAACGCCGCGTGTCCATGCGATGAGAGGAAGAAGGCAGGGCGTCGGAGGTATTAGGCATGACGAGGCTCCCGCGAAACTTGCAGGTGCTTTTACGCCCCGAGACAAGGCGCCACAGCTGTACTGAAGTACGGGTGCGGTCGATTTGCCTTTGTGAGACCTTGCGGCCTGATCAGCTCTTTTTCCGGTCGTCCCAATGACTTGCCTATTATTTGTCGACGACCATCCGCTGTACCGCACCGGGGTTCAGCGCGCCCTCGGCGAGGCGATGCCGGACCTTACGGTCGTGCTGGCGACCGATCATGACGAGGCGCTGAGCTATCTCGGAAACCACGACGACGTGGACCTGTGCCTGACGGACTATCGTCTCGTCGGGCCGGACGGGTTGACCCTTCTCAAGGCCGTCGGCGACCGCTTCCCCACCGTGGCGCGCGGACTGCTGTGCTCGGACCCGACACCGGAACTGGCCGAGCAGGTGAGGGCCCTGGGCTGTCTGGCCTGCCTTTCGAAGGCGCGCGACATGGACGCCTTGGTCGCGGCCTTGGCCGAGCTGTTCAATGGCGGCGCGGTGTTCGACAGCCTGGCCTTTCCGGCGCGCGAAATCCTGTCGTCCAGGCGGCGGCTGGTGCTGGACCTGGCCGCCAAGGGCGGCTCCAACAAGGACATCGCGCGGCGGCTCGGGATCAGCGAGCGCACGGTCAAGGACCACTGGACCCAGATCTTCCTGCGCCTTGGCGTGGTCAACCGCGCCGAGGCAGTCAGTCGCGCCCATCAGATGCGGATCATCTGATGGCGGGCGGCGGCTGGCGCGAGGCCGAGGAGCCTGGGCTGCGGCGCCGGATCAACGACGAGCGGATCCGCGAGATCTATGGCCGTCCCGGAAGCCGGATCTATGCCGGCACTATCCAGGTGACCTTGGTCGTGTTGATGCAGGCGGTCGTCTTGTGGCCGTTCAGCGATAGGGCTCATCTGCTGATCTGGTTGGCCGGGATGCTGACTATCGAAGCCGGCATCGCCCTGCTGTTGTGGGTGTTCCATCGCCGGCCGCGCTCGGTCGCCGAGCTGCCGTTCTGGAGCCGCGCCAAGACCGTTCAAGCCGGGATCCACGGCCTGGGCTGGTCGCTGCAAATGGCGATGCTGCACGAACAAGCCCAGCCGATGACCCTGTTGGCGATCGTGGTCGTCAATGTCAGCATGGCGGCCGGCAACCTGCCGACAACAGGGGTCCACCTTCCCAGCCAGACAAGCTTCTCGGCGTTCGCTCTGCTGCCGGCGGCGGTCTTCCTGCTGCTCCCGGGGCGGGATTCGACCGCGCCCTACGCCGCCTACATGCTGACGGTGACATTTCTCTTGGTCATGGGCAACGGGGTGCGGGTCTCCAAGCTGACGGGCGAGACCATCCGTCTGCGTCTGGCGATGGCCGAGCAGGTGGACGGACGTCGACGTCTGCAGGAGCAGGCCGAGGAAGCCCGCCGCATCGCCGAGGTCGCTAGCGCCGAGCGCACCCGTTTCTTCGGGGCGGCCAGCCACGACCTGCGCCAGCCGGTGCACGCCTTGGGTCTCTATGCCTCGCTGTTGCGGCGTGACCCGCCGGCGCGCGAGCGGCGTGAATTGATCGCCAATGTCGTCGCCTGTATCGACAGCCTGGACCGCCTGTTCAACGCCATCCTCGGGGTCGCCCGAGCCTCGCGCGTCAGCGCGCCGGAACGGATCGGCCCGACGCCGCTCGCCGACATCATCGCGCGATTGATGCTTCAGTACCGGCCCGAGGCCGAGGCCAAGGGGCTTCGGCTGCGCGCGCCGGCGACCAGCGCCTGGGTGCGCGGCGATCCCGTGGCGATCGAACGCATTCTCGGCAACCTGATCGCCAACGCGATCCGCTACACCGAAGCAGGCGGTGTTCTGGTCGGCGCGCGTCGATGCGGCGACCGCGTGGCGCTGATCGTCGGCGATACCGGCATCGGGATCACGGAAGCGGACCGGACGCGTGTTTTCGCGCCCTTTTTCCAAGTGGGGAGCGCTGGCCAGGAGGGCTTCGGCATGGGGTTGGCGACCGTCAAGGAGCTGTGCGCGACCCAAGGCTATACGATTGACATGCAGTCAGAGCTTGGCCGGGGCAGCCTGTTTCGCGTGGTCCTGCCAAGAGCGGAACCCCAATCCCAGCTCACCGCGCCGCCGGCCGTCGCACCACCGAGCGCGCACGCGGATCGACTGAACGTGTTGCTGGTCGAGGACGACGCCCTGGTCGCCGACGCCGTTAGTCGGCTCCTGAGAGATTGGGGAATGCGCGTCCATGTGTGCGCCGATGGCGGCGGGGCGCTCAAGGTCTTGGGCGACGGCGGCGGCGGCGGCGACGGCGGCGGCGGTCGCTGGAGCGCCTTGATCGACTATCGCCTCGCCGGCGAGGAGACTGGCCTCGATATCGCTCGCGCCATCCGCGCCCGTCATGGTGAGGCCATCACGATGTCGCTGATAACCGGCGAAGCGGACCCCGCGATTTTCACCGCCGCCGAACGCCTGGGGATGCGGGTGCTGCACAAGCCTTTGAAGCCAATCCGCCTACGCGCCCTGCTGTCTGGAGGCGGTTGATCTGAGGCGCGTTTTTCATGGCCGGCCAAGCGGACCTCTCGTCCGGCGGGGCAGGGTGGTTTGAGGACGTTGGCGGGTTGCCATGACGGCGCTAAGCTCGGCCTCATGCGTCCATCGATCGCTGACAGGATTGCCGTGGCGATCCTGGCGTCCGCGAGGGGCGGGCGGTCATCCGCATTTATGGCTTCGCGACCTAGGGAGAGCTGCGGTGAAGACAAAGGCTAGAGCCATCACGATTGGCGCGACGTTATTGGTGCTTGCCGTCTCGTCCGGCGCCGCCACCGCCTCCGCGCAGGTGAGCGGCGCTCAAGCAGCCGACCCGTCCGGTTTCGCGAGCGGCGCGGATGTCCAAGTTCAGCTCCGCCAAATGCTCGCCGAGATGAAATCCGATCAAGGATTCATGTGGCGACCCTTGGTCCGTGACGGTGCGACCGTGGCGGCGATCGAAATATGGAAGAAGCCGGGCCGCCCCGCCGTTCACCCTACCGAAGCGGAATACGCAATCGTGTTGGAAGGCTCCGRCACGCTTGTTTCCGGCGGCGCCATGGCCGATTCAAAGGCCAGGAATGCCAGCCTGGTCGAGGGAAGCCGGATCGAGGGCGGCACGACACGGCCACTGGGTCCGGGCGACGTCATCTTGATTCCCGCGGGCGTACCTCACTGGTTCGGGATTACCGGCGACCGGTTGGTCCTGCTGGGAATCAAATTGCCCGGCGCGAAATGATCGATCCGGGTTCAAGGCATGTGCCGGTCACGACCCATTGGTGTCCTTGCGATCTCGGTCTCGCCGGCGACTTGGCGCCAGTGCGCCCCGGAACCATCGGCGGCAGGCGCGGCTGAAGCTCGACGCGTCCGTATAGCCTAGCATCTCGGCGATCTGGGCGTGGGAAAGGTGGCCGGCTCGCAGGAGCCGCTCGGCGCGCACGCGCAGTTCGGCGTCCACAAGTTCGCGGTAGCCAGTCCCGGCCTCCGAGAGCCGCCGAACCAGGGTTCTGCGCGAGACGCCGGTCAGGCGCGCGACCTCGTCGGCGGTAGGGCGGCCGACGGGCAGAGATCTCAGCAGTCGCTCCACCCTATCCCGCAACCCGTCCGGCGCGATGAGCCGCGCCCTTGCGGCCTGCAGCTCCTGCAGCGCGACGCCGTACAACGTGGCGTCGGCCATGGGGGACTGGAGCGCGAGCCATGAGGTGGGGAAACGGATCGCGTTGCGCGTTGCGCCGTAGGCGACCTTCCCGCCGAGTATGGCCCGGACCTGAGGCGCGTGTTCGGGTTCGGCGCAGGCGAAGAAGAAGTGGGCTTCGGCGGGCGGCGCGGCCAGCATCGACGCAACCCCTGCCCGAAATCCGATGAAAGACACCTCCATCATCGGGCGCCATAGGATCGCGTCGAGATCGACCGTTAGGTCGTAGTCCACCTGGCTCCACTGTCGGCCGCGCCGCAGCGAGGTCCTGTAGAACGGCGCTCGAACAAAGCCGAACCGGGTGATCACATCCACCATCGCGGCGAGGTCCGGCGCCGCGACCCCCGCGACGCCCAGTGGCCCATGGGAGGAGAGGTTCCAGAGCTCGGGCGCGCGCAACGCCCAACCATCCCCGAACAGGGCGACAAGGTTCTCCACCTGCCGGACCTGTTGAAAGAGGCTGATGTCGGCGGAGGGGTCGCGCAGCATGTCATCGGTGACGCCCGTGCCAGCCAGGATGGCGGCTCGACGCTCTGGAGTGTCGCCAAAGCAGCGCAAGATCAGGCGGAAATAGCCGAGGGACATCGGCAGCTTTTGTGGAGCCTCGACCATTTACGCGCAAAATGCCCAGAAGGAGGCGCGTTGCGCCAGCCCCTTTAGGCTGGCGTGACGGGCTTGGCTTTCACGATGAAGCGGAGCTGTGTGACGCTCCGGATCCATCGCCGTCCGACCGCTAGATCCCGTCCAGCCGGCACCCGCGCGCTATGAGGATAGGCCGGAGAGCGCGGAAGGCCGCCGGATGACGTAAGAGGGGCATGCGGGGATAGAGATGGTGGATGATGTGGTACTGCATTCCCATCGTCAGGATGTTGCCAAGGCGGCTTCGAAATCCGCGGGTGTTGCGGTAGCGACCCTGGTCCACGCCCGGATGGTGAGGCGCCCAGCTCAGGAAAAACCGGATGTAGACCCCGCCGACAATGCGCGGCAGCCACACGATCGCGGCCACCTCGAGCGCATAGCCTGCCCAAGCGAACCCGAAGAGCAGTGCGTTGGTGGCGAGCGCATAGGCCAGGAGTATGACGCTGGCGCGCCGCGCGTCGTCCGATCCAATGCGCTCTAGGGCCTTGGCATAGGCGATGTTGATTTTCGGAACCGTCAGCAGTTGGCTGCCGATGTCCTTGACGACCATGTGCCAGCCGCTGTCGGACTTGGTGTTGATGTCCGGGTCGAGGTCCGGATCGTTGGTGTGACTGTGGTGCTCATAGTGCGTGAGGCGAGCCGCTTCGTAGGGCAGTCCCAACGGGACAGGCGAGAGGTGGCCCACCAGTTCGTTCAGCCAGAACAATCGCTCGCCTTCGCGAGCGATGATCCTGTGCTGGGCCTCGTGAGAGGGCAGGTAGGAAAGGATCACGGTCACGGTCGCGATCGGAGCCGCCGCCCACAGGGGCAAAACACCCGACAGCGTCAGGGGCCAAAGCGCCATCCAGGCGGCCAGGTTCGCGAACGCCCAGGCGATGGAGCCCCACGGAAGGCCACCCATGAAGCTCTCGGCGATCGAACGCTCCAGGCGCAGCAACTCTTGGGACGAGAGTTCGTTGAGATCGCGCTCGGGCATTGTCGCGGAGACACTCATATCCATCGTCCCCTCAGATTGGCGGCCGCACCCCACGATCCGCCAATCGCAAGGCCCGCGACCAGAGGCCATTGGGCCTGCGCCGCTTCCGGAACGACGCGCGCGAGAAGTTGCGCCATCAGCGGTGCGACGAAGCCGATTCCGAAGAGGAATGGCATGCCTTGGAGCAACAACATCAGCAGGCGGCCGCCGATGCCGATGGGAGGTGTCGGCGGACTGGATTCGGAACCGTCGCTCGACGGCGGGGCGACATCGTCGCGGGGCGTCATGGTCTTTCTCCCGGTCGCCCGTCTCGAGGCAGGCTTGACGGCCTAGCCTACCCCGAGGGCGCACTCGCGGAGATGACCCCGTGCGCCATTCTGGTGGCCGTTTGCGCCAGGGCCGGCTGGCCAAGCGAGGCGGCCTTGCCCCTTCACGGGACGCGTTCGGCGCGGGCGGATGTCGGGAGCGGGAGATTTCGTAACTGTCCCGGCTAGGGCCTCTTGCCGATGCTGTCGGATCCACGCTTCGACCTCAACACGGTCCAACCTCTCAAGGCGCCGTTGGGTCCTGACGCTTGGCGGCTTGTAGGGGTGTGACCTCGATCGCCGAGACGATCGCTTCGCCTTGGATCGGATTGAACGCCAGTGTCAGGCCTTGATCGGCGACATTGGTCTCGAACGTCTTGGTCAGGGCCTTGAGCGGGTCGCCGGCTTGAGCGGCCACGTCCAAGTCCGGCAGGACCCGGGCGCCGTTGACCACAACGTCGAAGCGGCGTGCGCCGGGCGCCAGCTTGGGTTCCACGAACGTCAGGCGCACGCTGTAGCGGCCGGGCGTTACGGGGATCGCGTAGGTGAAGCGGCCTTGCCGATAGCTGCTGGCCGCGTCGATTTCCTCGGTCCCGGTGATCGCCGCCCGCGCCTCGGGACGTCCATAGTCGGCCGGCGTGTTGGCGGACAAGGCCTGGCCGTCCTTGAAGAAGGCGTCCGAACCGAACTTGACCGTCTTGCCGGCCCCGACAAGAGATCCCGCGTCGATGCGGATCGGCGCGTTCGCGTCGGTCGGGCGACGCCAGACGATGCGGTCTTCGACCTGCTGGCCATCGAACCGAGCGCGGGCGATCAGGACATTCTCGCCCGGCTCCAGGCGGACGGCCGGCCAGACGCATACCCGCTGCGGACAATCGGCGCGCTGGCCCAGCGATCGCCCGTTCAGCGTGATCTCCGTGGCCGCGCCATTCGAATAGACGCGCACGTCCGTGACCGGATAGGCGCGATCGACATAGCGCCGGCCGTTGATGTGGACCGTCGGCGTCGTCGCCCAGTTGGCCTTGTAGAAGTACCAGGCGTCCTTGCGGATCTTGCGGTCGTAGGTGACCAGGCCCTTGGTGTTGACGTCGTCGGCGTCGCCCTCGTGGCGAATGGTGGTGGCGAAGTCGAAGGCGTTCCACAGCCAGGTGCCCCAGAGGTACGGCTTCTGCGACAGCGTCGCCCAGGCGGTCTCGTGGATGTAGCTCTCATACTCCTCGGGCTGCACGCGGCCTCGGGAGTCGATCGGCCCGCCCAGYACGTCGTCGGTGTGAAGGGTGACCCCGCCGCCGGCCCCGTATTCGGTGACTGAAAGCGGCTGGCGCGGACGCTTGGCGTGCAGGGCGTCCAAATGCGGACCAAGATCGTCGGGCGCGCCGAAATACCAGCCGAAATAGCGGTTGGCGCCGCCAAGATCGGCGGCCTCGGCGGTGGTCGGCACATCGACGCCGGCCGCGAACACCCGGCCTTCGCAGCAGGTCGCCAGCGCCGTGGGACGACTGGGATCTTCTTCGTGCGCCAGGGTGTTCAGCGCCTTCAGCAGCGGCATGGGATCCGGTGCGCCGTTCTTGTAGCCGGTCAGGAAGGCGGGGAACGAGTTGCCGAAGTCGACCTCGTTGGCGATGCCCCAGGTCGCCACCGAGGCGTGGTTGGCGTTCTGGCGGATCAGTTCCTGGAGCTGCTGGCGGGCGTTGGCCACGAGCGCCGGGGTCGGCTCGAGCGCGCCGCCCGTCGTCCAGGCCGAAACCAACGGGATCTCGTCCCACAGGACGAAGCCGTACTTGTCGGCCAGATCGTGAATGATCTGGCCGTGCTGGTAGTGGGTCAGGCGGATGGTGTTGGCGCCCATCTCGCGCAGGATCGCCATGTCTTCCTCGACATCGGCGGCGTCGATCGCCCAGCCCTTGCCTTCGCGATCCTGGTGATAGCCGACGCCGTGCAGGCGGTAGGGTTTGCCGTTCAGCAGGAAACCGCGGTCGGGATCGAAGTTCATCTGGCGCACGCCAAACGGTGTCGAGACGCGGTCGAGCACCTTGCCGTCGGCGCCGACCAGGTCGGTCTCCAGCCTGTAGAGATAAGGGTCAGYCGTGCCGTTCCACGGATGTGGATCGGCCAGCGACAGCGACAGAGCCGCCTCCTGAGCGCCTTTGGCGGGGAGGGCGACCGAGGCGCTGGCCTGGGCGGCCACGCGGCCGGCGGCGTCGTAGAGCTTTGTCACCAGTCTGACCGGTCGGGCCTTGGCCAGATCGTTGCGGAGGCGGGCGCGGACCTGGATCCCGGCCTTGGCCGCGGAAAGGTCGGTGGTGGTCGCGTAGACCCCCGGGCCGCCGAAATCGAGCATGTCGAAATGGACGGGGCTGGTCAGCACCAGGCTGACAGGACGGTAGAGGCCGCCGTGCACGAAGAAGTCGCCGGTCAAGGGCAGGTTGTCGACCGTCGCGGATCCTGGCGCGGGCTTGGTGTTGTCGGCGCGCACGACCAGCAGGTTCCGGCCGTCGGCGCGCAGAGCGTCGGTGGCGTCGAGACGGAACCGTGAAAAGCCGCCCTGATGCTCGCCGAGAAAGGCGCCGTTCAGCCAGACCTTGGCGTTGCGGCTGGCGGCGTCGAACTGGAGGTAGGCGCGGCGGCCGTCCAGCTTGGGCGCGGCGAACGACAGGCGGTACCAGCCCACGCCCTGGGTCTTGTTGATCGTCTCGGGCCTGTGGAGCCGTTCGACGGGGCCGGGAAGATAGAGGCCGACACGATTCCAGGTATGGGGCACGCTCACACGTTCCCAATTCTGGTCATCGAAGGCGGGGCTCTCGACGCCGCTTAGCCGGTCGTCCTGACGGAAGCGCCAGTCCTGGGCCAGCGGGGTTTGGATCCGAACCTGGTCGGACACCGCCTCGGCGCGTGTGACCGCCGGGGCGGCTAGAATCGCCATCGCCGTGGCCAGCAACAGTCGGTTCATCGGCATGCCTCCCACGCGCCGCTTGGGTTGCGGCCTTGGGGCGACCTTAGCGCCTCAAATCAGATCTGCCAGATCAATTAACAAAAATTGGTCAGTCAGCTTCGGCTGAGGTCGCTGAAAACCGGGCGCGGACACCGGCGGCGGCGCGGCGGGCTTCCTCCAGCGCCATCTCCTCGGTGGTGAACAGCAGGTGATCCATGACCGCGGCTAGGTGAGCGCGCATGGCCGCGCGGGCGGCCTGCGGGTCGCGGGCCTTCAGCGCTTCGACGATCCGGCGGTGCTCGGCGACGACGGGGCGGATCTTAGCGTGGCGCGCCTTGTCGTGCAGCAGGGCGCAGGCGGGAGAGGTCGATCGCAGGCGCCACAGTTCATCGATCATCAGGACGATGCCAGCGTTGCGCGTGGCCCCGGCGATCGTCATGTGAAACTCGCGGTCGGCGTCCTCGGTGACCTTCGCCCGCAGGTTCTCGGCGGTCATGGCGTCGAGCAGGGCCTCGAGCTTGGCGATTTCGTCATCGGTGATCTGCTTGGCGGCGAGCGCCGCGGCCTCGCCCTCGAAGGCCAGGCGTGTCTCGGTGAGCTCGAAGGCCGTGATGGCGAAGCCGGGGTGGTCCTCGCGGCCTGGCAGGCGGCGAACATAGGCGCCCGAGCCGACGCGGATGTCGATATAGCCCTGGACCTCGAGAGCGATCAGCGCCTCRCGCACGGCGGGGCGGCTGGCGCCATATTCGGCGCAGAGTTCGCGCTCGGCGGGCAGGCGGCTGCCGATTGCGTAGCGACCCGCGACCAGGTCGTCGAAAATGTGCCGCGCCAGCCTCTGGTAGAGGCGGTCGCCATTGCCGACGCCCTCATCGACGGCGCCGACCTTTTCCGCGCTCCCCTTCGCGCGTGCCGTCATGCCTTGCCTCCAAGATCGTCTCGAGCGCTCGCCCCGTGTGAGCGCCAGCGGCGACACCCGATGACGCCAAGCCGATTGTGGTCTGGATTGAACAAGTTGTCAGGCAAAAAGAGGTTGACGCAAAAACTTACAGCCCAAGAATTGGTAAGGCAGATTAAGCGCGAGCGGTCAGGCCGTTCGTAAAAAAGAATGAGGAGGGGAAATGAACAGGCGTCTTCTTTGGCTGGCCAGCGCCGCCATGGTTGCAACTTCGGGTCACGCGTGGGCGCAGGCTGCGGCTCAGCCGGCGGAGCAGGCCACCGCCCTCGACACCATCGTCGTGACCGCGCAAAAACGCGAACAGAACCTCCAGGACGTGCCCGCCGCCGTCAGCGCCGTCACCAGCGAACAGCTGGAAGCGCGCAATGTGGTCCAGGTCGCCGACGTGGTCCGGGTCTCTCCCAGCCTGACGGTCACCGAGAACACCAACGCGACGGGCAACAGCATCAACCTGCGCGGGATCGGCACGTTCTCGTTCAGCATCGGCATCGAACCCAGCGTCGCGGTGGTGGTCGACGACGTTGCGTTGCTGCAGCAGGCCCAGGCCTTCTCGGGTCTCAACGATATCGCCCGCCTTGAAGTGCTGCGCGGGCCGCAGGGCACGCTGTTCGGCAAGAACGCCGCCGCCGGCGTCATCAACATCGTGACCCAGAAGCCGACCAAACGCCTCACCGGCTCCGTCGGCGGGGCGCTGACCAGCGACGGTGAAAAGCGCGTCGACGGCATGATCTCCGGACCGATCTCGGACAAGGCGGGCTTCCGCCTCAACGCCTTCTACGGCGACCGCGACGGCTATATTCGCAACCTCAACACCGGTCACAAGCTCGGCGGCGACCGCTCCTATGGCGTCCGGGGCCGGCTGGAACTGGATCCAACCGACAACCTCAACATCGCCCTGACGGCCTCCCACACCAACACCAAGACCGATGGCCAGGTCCGCACCTTCCGGAGCATCAAGCCCGGCGCCACCGCCTTTGGCGCGCCGCTGGCCCTGTCGGCCGTCGGCCTGACGCCAGGAGACGACAACTACAAGATCCGCCTGGACACCGAGCCGAAGAACACCAGCAAGCAGACCATGCTGACCGGCCGCGCCAGCCTGGACCTTGGCCAAGCCAACCTGATCTCGATCACCGGCTATCAGGACTGGCGCTTCCGCTTCCGGGAAGACCTCGACACGCTCGGCACGCCGACCCTGCTCAACGTCGCCGACCCGACCAGCATCCTGCCGAACGGCTCCACCGCCGGCGGTCCGTTCCACTCGACGAACTTCACCCAGGAACTGCGCCTGGTGTCGAGCGGCGCGCGCAAGCTCGACTACCTGTTCGCCCTGTTCTACGCCGACGGCGACTCCAACCGTTCGTTCTCGCGTGGCCCCAACGCCGCGACCAGCTGGGCGGCGACCGCCGGCACCAAGACCATCGCCGCCTTCACCCAGATGACCTATCACGTCGGGTCCAGCACCCACGTCGACGGCGGCCTGCGCTTCAACCACGAAACGATCGAAGCCACCTTCATCAATCGTACGCCGACGGCGACACCGCCCGCCGGCAACGCCTCGTGCCTGTCGGCCTGTTCGGGCAAGGCCAAGGATGACCACATCACCTACAAGGTGGCGCTGCGTCAGGATCTGGCCGACGACGTCATGGCCTACGCCTCGTTCTCCACGGGCTACAAGGGCCAGGGCTTCGACATCAGCACCGGATTCACGCCGGCCCGGGCGGCCAAGCCGGTTCGTCCCGAGACCAGCAAGGCCTATGAACTGGGCCTCAAGAGCCGTGTCCTGGAGAACCGCGTCCAGCTGAACGTCACGGGCTTCCTGACCGACTTCACCGACTTCCAGGCCCAGGGCGGCGTCACCCAGCCGGACGGAACCATCGTGCCGCAGCTGAGCAATGTCGGGTCGTTGCGCAGCAAGGGTGTCGAGGTCGAGGTCTCGGCCAGGCCGGTGCGCGCCCTGCGCCTGGACGCCTCGGCCGCCTATACCGACGCGACCATCCGCGAGTTCGCCAACGCACCGTGCTACACCGGCCAGACGGTCGCGCTGGGGTGTCGCCCAGTGGGAGCTTCCAACTTCCAGGACCTGTCGGGCAAGCCCTTGGCCAATTCGCCGAAGTTCAAGTACTCGCTGGCCGGCGTCTATGACGTCGAACTGCCGAGCCTGCCCTTCGATGGCTTCGTGACCGCCGAATACACGCATCAGAGCGCGGTCATGCTCGACCTGCTGGGCACGCCGATCTCGCGCCAGAAGGCGTTCGGCGTGGTCAACGCCAGCATCGGCGTGGCCGGACGCGACGAGCAGAACTACCGCGTGGCGCTGTTCGTCAACAACCTGTTCGACCAGCACTACGCGACCTCGCTCGGCTATACCGGCTCGTCCAACGCCGGAGCCGTCGCCCAGCTGCTGCCGCGCAATTCCAAGCGTTATGTCGGTATCCGCGCGCGGATGGGCTTCTAGCCGCCGGCCGGCTCCGCGCGACGAGTCGCGCAACCCCTCCCAGGGATTCCTCCCCCTGTTCCTGGGCCTTCTCGCTGCGGCGAGCGGCGGCGCGCCTGATGGGCGCGCCGCCTTGTTCTTGTCGGACGACCGGCTGCGCGGTCGCGGGCCTGTGGGGCGCCCAAAAAGTCGTTCGCATTTGAGGTTCGACAGCGATGTCAAGGTGGTAGCTTGTAGACAACGTTGTCGTTCGAGGTTACGACAACGTTGTCGTAATTCGCCTGGAGCGGAGCGGCGGTGGCCCTGATCGGGAGGCCGGAGGAAGCAGATGGAACCCTCAAGACACCCGGGGCGCCGCGAGCCCGCTAGCGACCAGCTTTGGATACCCGCATGAACATGGTGCTTGTTAATCAAGAGCAGGTTCTCGCCCTTCGCAGTGCGCTGCCGGCGGTGACCAAGGTCTGGCTTCAGGAGGTGCTGGGCGTCAGTGAAACCACCTGGCGATCTCTGCGGGACGGAAGGCCGATCCGCCAGTCGACGTATGATCGGTTGGTCGCCAAGTTCAAGAGAACGCCCTATGGCTCCGAGGGCGGCTCGTTTGACGGCRCCACGTCCGCCAGCGTCCGGTAAGGCGCCGCGGCTTCCGCACGGCGGACGAATGCTTTTCCAAGTCCGAGAGGATTTCCAGCCCGCGCGCTCGTAGTTTCGGTTGCGCGGCGGGTGGTTTTCGAGGAGCGCGTTGCGCCTCGCGGTCTGGCCGTCCCTCATTGTGGGGCTGGCGGACGACGCCGGTGAATTGGCGTCCGGGCCAGGACGTCATCATCCCGCCCAGCATCACCGACGAACAGGCCGCCGCCAAGTATCCGGACGGCTGGAAGACCTTGAAGCCGTACTTGCGTGTGGTCGCTCAGCCCAAGGGCTGAGGCCCGTAAGGCTGCCGAAACCTGAAACCGGGATCTCGCCTCGATTCTGACGGCTTCACCTGATCTTCTGGAACGTCTAGCCTCGCGCCCTTGGGTCGCGTGCGCATACGCCGATCAGAGAAGGACGGACCGGATGAGCCGAACGATGTCGGGCGGAACGCGATTGGCCGCGATCGGGCTGGCGCTGTGGAGCGTCGCTGGCGCGGCCCTGGCCGCGGACGCCCCGCCGCCGCGCGCGGGCGATATCTACGGCGTCTGGCGCAATCCCAAAGGCAGTGTCCACATCGAGATCAAGCCGTGCGAGACGCGCACTTGCGGCGTCGTCGTCTGGGCCAGCGCCGACGCGCGGGCCGACGTGAAGAAGAAGAACAATCAGGACCTGGTCGGCATGCAGCTGCTGCGCGACTTCCGCGCCTCCGACCCCAACGAGTGGAAGGGCAAGGTGTTCGTACCCGACCTGGACATGACGTTCTCGGGCCAGGTTAAGCTTCTGGACCGCGCCTCCTTGCGGGCCAAGGGCTGCCTGCTTCCCAACTTCCTGTGCAAGTCGCAGACCTGGACGCGGGTCGACACCGCCACCGCCCCAACCGGCCGAGCGCTGTAGGTCCCATGAGTCCGACCGGGGGCGAGCAGGCGTTTCGCGTCGAGGTCGACGGTCCGCTGCTGGCCAACCGGGGCGGCCTCTATGGCGCGGGCGACGTCCGCTGCCGCGCGCCGGCCCGGACCTTGGCCGAGCACCGCTATGCGCGCTCGGCGATCGGCGCGGTGGTGTCGGGCCTGTTCGACTACCTGACCCCTTGCGGCGCCGCGACCGTCTCGCCGGGCGCGATCGTGCTAGGCAACGCCGAGGACCCCTTCGGCTGTCTGCATCTGGACGGCGCCGGCAATCGTCGCGCGGTGCTGGCCTTGGACGAGGGGCTGTTGGCCGAGCTGGCCGAAGATCTGCGATGCTCCGAAGGACGGTTCGCGGTCGCCGCCGTGGCGCCCGGACGCGCGACCGCAACGCTGTACGGGGCGATCCGTCGCCTGGCGCGCGACCCTCGTCCGCAGGAGGAGGCCGTCGTCGGCGTCACGGCCGGGGCCCTGGCCCTGGGGCGGCGCGTGCGCCGGCGTGACGCTAGCCGGGTCGATCATCGCCGGGTCCGGGAGGTGGCCCACGAGATCGAGCGCCGCTACGCCGAGGCTCTGCCCCTGACCGCGTTGGCCGCCAGCGCCGGACTGTCGCGCTATCACTTCATTCGCGCCTTCCGGGACGTCACGGGCGAAACCCCGCGCCAGTTTCAGATCGGCGCGCGCCTGAAGGCGGCCGCCGACCAATTGCTGGACACCAAGGCGCCGATCACGACCATCGCCCTGAACGTCGGCTTCAACGACCTGTCGTACTTCAACCACACTTTCCGCGACGCCTTCGGCCAATCACCAAGGGCGTGGCGCGGGATGGCCTGACCTTAGCGCAACAAAACCCAAGTTCGGCGCGCCCGCGCCTGCCACCTTGTCCAGACCGAGGTTCAGGGGAGCAGGGCGGGCGATGGTGTCGGCAAAGGCGGTTCCCTATGCGTTGGGCGCGTTCGTGTTGGGCGTCCTGGGGCTGATCTCAGGCGACTTCGCCTTCCAATGGCAGCCCGTGCCGGAACACGTTCCTCTCCGCTCCGTGCTCGCTTCCGTCTCCGCCGCCGCCATGGCCGGCGCCGCCCTGGCGGCGGTGCTGCCGCGCCTGGCGCGGGAGGGGCGGCTGCTCCTGGCGATCTTCTTCGGTGTGTGGGCCGTCTTGCTCCACGGTCCCCACGTCGCCCTCCAGCCCGGCTCCGTGGCCGAATGGCTGGGCGTGGCCGAGAGCGCGGCCATGGCGGCGGGCGGCGTCGCCCTCTTCGCTGAAACCCTCAAGGCGGAGACCTGGCGACGCCACCTGACTTTTTCGAGCCGGATGGCCTTTGGCCTGTGCCTGCTGGTCTTCGGCCTGTCGCACTTCGTCTACCTGGCCTTCACGGCCCAGATGGTTCCGGCCTGGCTGCCCTGGCGGACGGGCTGGGCCGCGGCGACCGGGGCAGGGCACGTCCTGGCGGGTCTCGCCTTCCTATCCAATCGCGGGCTGAAGGCGGCGGGGCCCGCGATCACCGGCATGATGGCCAGCTTCGTGGTGCTGCTGCACATCCCGCGGATCATCGCCGAGCCAGCCAGCCGCATGGAATGGACGATGACGGCGGTGGCCCTGACCCTGACCGGCGCGGCCTTCGCGCTCTGGCGGCGGACCGTCGAGCCCAAGCTCGAGGCCGAGCCCGCCATTCAGTGATGGGCGTGGTGCTCGGCGTTGCGCTTGCGGGTTGCGGCGGCCTTCTTGGCCGAGGCTGATCGGTCCGCCGCACTGCGATGGGCCGAGGCCTCGCCGCCCTTCTCGCCGCCTTTGTGGGCCGCCGGATGGCCAGTGTGCTTGCCACGGCCGGAACCGCCGGCCTTCTTGCCGCCGCCGTCGTCCTTGTTGACCGTGGCCCAGGCCCGCCGCTCGGCTTCCTTCTCCGAGACGCCGCGGGCCTCGTAGCCGTCGGCGATGTGGTCGGCCTTGCGCTCCTGCTTGTCGGTGTACTTGCTCTTGTCGCCCTGGGGCATGGCGAGTCTCCTCTGCTGCGAGACCTAACCAGCCCACGCCAGGCTGGTTCCTACGGCCGACCTTCCAGCGCAAGCAGGGCGAAAAGCGCGCCTTCGGTGTCCGACAACCGCCAGCCGCGATAGGTGAAGACCTTGCCCGCGCGGAAGTCGGCGGCGGCCAGGGCGCCCAGCCGGGCCAAGGCGTCAGGGCCGCGTCCGGTCGGGAACAGGCGGACGGCGAGCGCTCGCGCGGTGACATCGGCGTGCTGAGCGCGCCAGGCCTTGCCGATCCGATCAACGGCGGCGGGATCGAGGCCGGCAAAGGCGTCCGATCCCGCCGCGCGGGCCAGGGCGGGCGTGGCGGCGAACGCGACGAGGGCGGCCAGGAGGTCGCGGCGGCTGGTCATCGGGCGGCTCCCGTCTCGCGCTTCAGATGGTCGGCCAGGCGCATCACCAGGGCCAGGATCGTCAGGGTCGGATTGGCGATGCCAGAGGTCGGGAAGACCGAGCTGCCGGCGACATAGAGGTTGTTGGCCTCGTGCAGCCGTAGGTCCGGATCGACGACGCCCTTCCTGGGGTCGGCGTGCATCCGCGTCGCGCCCATGTGGTGGCGCGAGGCGCTGGAGATCGCCAGCAGCTTGCTTCGTTCGATCGACCAGCACATCCGCCCCTCGCCGGACGCGCCCAGGGCGTCGGCCAGGCCCATCACCGATCGCTCTAGGTCGGCATGGTCCTTCTCGCCATAGGTCCAGGTCAGGCGCACGCGGGGCAGGCCCAGCGGATCCTTGTGCTCGGGATCCAGGGTCACGCGGCTGTCGGGATTGGGAAAGTGCTCGGCCATGGCGAAGTAGCCGAGCATCTGTGCCTCGTCCTGGCCGCCAGCGACCCGGCCGTTGGCTCGGCGGAGGGTCTGGGTGTCGGCCCCGACCGGCGTCTCCGTTCCCGAGGGCTTGGTGCGGAACAGGGTCGCGGTGAAATTCCCGGTCCCCATTCGCTTTTGGGCTTTAGGTCCCGCGCCGACGACGCAATGAGCCATCCGGCCCTTACCCGGGGCGTACAGGTCCATTGGAGCGGCGCGCGAGACGACCAGAGCCGTGCCTTCGGTCTCGCTGTCGCCGTCGCTCGAATAGGTCACGTGACCCTGGAAGAAGCGCCCGACCAAGTCCTCGCGATTGCCCAGATTGTCGGAGGCCAGCAGCAGACGGACGTTCTCGATGCCGCCGACCGCCAGCACATAGCGCGCGGCCTTGGCCGTGTGACGCTTGCCGTCCAGGCAGGCGATATCAAGGCCGGTGATCCGGTCGCCCTGACGACGGATCTTCACGACATTGGCGTACAGATAGACGGTGATGTTGGGAGCGTCCGCGAATTTGGTGCGGAAGGCCTCGAAGGCTGTCTTGTCCACGCCGCCCGAGAACCTCGAGAACTCGCGCGGCGCTGGGAAGAAGCCGTCCTCCGGGTCCAGCGCCAGCGGCTGGCGTTGGGGCTCGGTGGGCTTGGGCCGCTCCAGCGGGAAGCGGGGGATCTCCAGCAAGTCGCAGGCCCGATCGTAGTAGGGCTGCATCTGTTCGCGGGTGATCGGCCAGCCGCTATGGGGGATCCAGGCGCGCTCGGCGAAGTCGGCGGGGTCCAGCGGCGCGCACTTGCCGCCCCAGACCATGCCCGAGCCGCCCAACGCCCGGACTCGTGACTGGACCGGATAGTCGTCGAACGGCCGGTCGGGATTGCCCGGCGCCCGCTGGACGCCGGAGCCGGCGTAGAGGGCCTGGTTCTCCATGTCGATCTCCAGGCCGCCGCTCTCCAGGATCGCCACCTTCAGCGGCCCGCCGGCCAGTTCCTTGGCCAGGGCGATGCCGGCCATGCCGCCGCCGATGATCACCAGATCGGCCTCGATCGGGCTGGCGTCAGGCAAGGTTCGGGCGTCGATGATCGCCATCGTTGAGGTCTCGCTTGATTTTAAAGGGGAAAGTCGGGGCGGCTTAGGACCGCGCGCCCCGGCTCTTCAAATAGGCCACGACATCGGCATGGCCGTTCCGCCGAGCCTCGCCCATCGGCGAGCGGGTCTGGCCGGGATTGGCCGGGACCGCGCGGTTCACGTCGGCGCCGTGCTCGACCAGATAGGTGACGACGTCGAGGCCGCCAGCCTGGGCGGCGTTGATCAGCGGGGTTTCGTCGCCGGGGACGAACACCTCGACATTGGCGCCGCGCTCGACCAGCAGGCGGACGACGGCAAGGTTGCCGGACAAGGCGGCCTGGATCAGTGGCGCGCCGTCGCCGCGCACGGCCAGGTTCGGATCGGCGCCGGCGGCCAGCAGCGCCTGGACGATCTCCAGCTGGCCATGGCGGGCGGCCTCGATCAGCGGCGAGCCGTCGCCGGGCAGCACGGTGTTCACATTGGCGCCGAGGGCGATCAGCTCGCGGACGGCGGCCAGGTCGCGGGCCCGGACGGCCTCGAACAGCGGACCGCCAAGGTGGCGCGCCACGGCCTTCTGAGTTTGCTGAGGCGTTTGCTCGACCACCTGGGCCGGCTGGGCGGCCCAGGCGGCGACGCCGGCGCCGAGGCTGAGGATCGCGACAACGGCGGCGCCAGCGAGATGGCGGGAGCGATTGGAATGGTGACGGGCGAGCATGGTGAAGCGTTCCTTCAGTTGCTTGTTGGCCGAGGCGGGCCAGTGGCAGCCCAGCGGCGGGGCGCAGGCGGCCAGCTGGGTCTTCAGCATGGCTTCGCCGTAGGCGCGGCGGGTCTTGGGGTGGCGGGCCAGGACGGCGGCGTCGCAGGCGACTTCCTGGTCGATCCGCAGGGCGGCCGCGCCGACATGGACCAGCGGGTTGAACCAGAACAGGCACTGCAGCGCCGTGACGGCGGCGTTGATCTGGGCGTCGCCGACCGCCAGATGGTTGCGCTCGTGGGCCAGGATCAGGGCCTGCTCCTCGGCGGTGAAGCGTTCGGCGAAGTCTGCGGGCAGCACGACGCGCGGAGCCAGGGCGCCGATCACGGCGGGACCGGCGCCGGGGCGTTCGGATCGCAGCAGGCCGACTTCGTCGGTGGCGCTGAGCTTGCCCAACGAGCGGACGAACCGCCGCTGGCGCTCGGCCTGGACGATCAGGCCGCCAAACGCGACGGCGATCCACAAGCCCAGCAGGATCTCGCCGACGGGCAAGGATCGCAGCTGGCGAGGGGCAGGCTTGATCAGCCGCCTGGTCGCGGCCGACGCCTGGGCCTCGGCGACCACCGCCGCCGGCTTGGCCGTGGCCGGAGCGGGCAGGGCGATCGTTCGCGCCGGGACCAGCAGGGCCAGGATCGACAGCGGCGCGACCAGCCACAGGGCGTAGGCGCTGCGGGCCCCGAACATCGCCCGAACCGGCTTGCGCAGAACGAGGATCAGCAGGACCGCCGCCGCCAGGGCGAGGTTGGCCTTCAGCAGGAAGAGGATCAGGTCACTGGTCATCGTCGATCTTCTCCAGCAGCCGGCGCAGCGCCGCGACGTCCTCGGGGTTCAGCTTCTCGCGCTTGGAGAAGTGGCTGACCAGAGGGGCGAGGCGGCCGTCGAACAGGCGGTCCAGCAGGCCTTGGCTCTCGGCGTCGACATAGTCCTCGCGGCCGATCAGCGGGCGGTAGAGGAAGCGGCGGCCGTCCTTGTCGGCGGCGATCGCGCCTTTCTTCAGCAGGCGGTTGAGCAGGGTCTTCACCGTGCCCTCGGCCCAGCCCTGGTTTTTGGCCAGGATGGCGAGCATGTCCTCGGCGGCCTTGGGGCTGTCGGCCCACAGGACCTTCATGACTTCGCTCTCGGCGGCGCTGATGCGTTGCGGGGTCGTTTCCATACTCCGACGATTACGCATGTAAACGATCGCGTCAAGCCAACGATTACGCACGTAAACGAAATGTAATGCAGCGGTTGGACCAAGACCCCGAAGCGGCGTAATCCTGGCGGCCGACTTCAGGGAGGGGCTGGATGGCCGAGACGCTGCAGATGGGCCTGCCGGGCTTCGACCCGCCGACGCCGACCGACCGGCTGATGTTCCTGCTGTATCCGGACCCCGCGACGGCCGAGAGGATCGCCCGCGAGGCGCGCCGCCTGAAGGATGCGCTGAACCTGCGTGGCGCGCCGCTGCTGACCGACCGTTTCCACATCACTTTGCATCACCTGGGCGACTATGTCGGCCTGCCGCGTGATCTGGTCCGCAAGGGCGAGGACGCCGGCCAAGCCCTGGCCACGGCGCCTTTCGAAGTCACGTTCGACCGCGCCGTCAGCTTCGCCAACCGGCCGGGCAACAACCCGTTCACGCTGCAAGGCGGCGACGGCGTTCAAGACCTGATCGGCTTCCAGCGGAAACTCGGGCTGGAAATGGCCAAGACGGGCCTGAAGCCGGACAAGCAGTTCCTGCCCCACATCACGCTGCTCTACGACGGCCAGGTGATCCCGGCCCAGGACATCGAGCCGATCCGCTGGACGGTGAACCGCTTCGTCCTGGTCCAGAGCAAGCTGGGCCAGACCCAGCACATCGTGCTCAAGGCCTGGGAGCTGACCTGATGGCGACGGCGGCCGAGGTCCTCCAGGAACTGGAAGCGCTCGGCAGCGAAAGCCACCGGGAAGGCATGGCCCGCTACGCCATCCACGCGCCGAAGGCGTTCGGCGTCGCCGTCGGTCAGCTTCGCGCCCTGGCCAAGCGCCTCGGTCGCGACCATGCCCTGGCTCAGGCGCTATGGGACACCGACTGGTACGAGGCGCGGCTGTTGGCCGGCATGGTCGATGACCCGAAGCTCGTCACACCCCAGCAGATGGACGCCTGGCGCGCCGACTTCGACAACTGGGCGGTCACCGACACGCTCTGTTTCGACCTGTTCGACCGCACGCCCCACGCCTTGGCCAAGATCGACGAATGGGTGAGGCTCGACGGCGAATTCGACAAGCGCGCCGGCTTCGTCCTGCTGGCCTGCGTGGCGCTGCATCGCAAGGAACTGCCGGACGCGCCGTTCCTGGACCGGCTGCCGCTGATCGAGGCCGGCGCCACGGACCCGCGCAACTTCGTCAAGAAGGGCGTCAACTGGGCGCTGCGGGCGATCGGCTCGCGCAAGAGCCCGGTCCTGAAGGCGGCGGCCCTCGAAGTCGCCGCGCGGCTGGCGGCGATGTCGGATCCCACCGCCCGTTGGAACGGCAAGGACGCCCTGCGTCAGCTGAACAAGAAGACCGCCTGAGGCGATTGGCGCGGCGAAGTCTCTCGGCTAGGGCAGGGGAGACGACGCGGCCTGGATTCGGCCCGCATCGAGGAGCCCGGCCATGACCCCGACGATGTACGGCATCAAGAACTGCGACACGGTCGCCAAGGCCCGCAAGTGGCTGGAGGACCGCGGCCAGGCCTATGTTTTCCACGACTACAAGACGGCCGGCATCGATCGTCCGCGCCTCGAAGGCTGGGTGAAGGAACTTGGCTGGGAAGTGCTGCTGAACCGCGCCGGCACGACGTTCCGCAAGCTGGACGAGGCCGACAAACAGGACCTGAACGCCGACAAAGCCATCGCCCTGATGCTGGCCCAGCCGTCGATGATCAAGCGTCCGGTGCTGGACCTGGGCGACCGCCGCCTGGTCGGCTTCAAGCCAGACCTCTACGACACCTTCCTGACCTAAGTCCCGGATTTATCCACGCTCTTCGTCGCCGGGTGAGCGAAGTTTAAGACGACAACCTTCGGGGGATCAGTCTATCACTGGACGGAACATCCGCCGTGGGCGGACTGAAGGGGGCTTTAGGCGCGTGGGGGAGAACGGCGTCTCGCGGTACGAACTGGTCATCTTCGACTTCGACGGCACGCTGGCCGACAGCGCGGCGTGGATGATGCGGGCTGTCAATCCGATGGCGCGCCGGTACGGCTTCAAGACCGTCACCGACGAGGAGATCGAGATGCTGCGCGGCCGCAGCACCCGTGAGGTGATCCGCTATCTGGGCGTCTCGCCCTGGAAGCTGCCGCTGATCGCCCGCGCCGGCAAGAAGCTGATGGCCGCCGACGCCCACACCATCCCGCTGTTCCCCGAGACTGCCTGCATGCTGCGCGCCCTGCACCAGGCGGGCGTCAAGATCGCGGTGGTCAGCTCCAACAGCGAGGCGGTGATCCGCCGCGTGCTGGGCGAGGAGCTGTCCGAGCTGATCAGCCTCTATGCCTGCGGCGCGTCGCTGTTCGGCAAGGCTCGCAAGTTCAAGCAGGTCACCGCCCGGGGCGTGTCGCGCGACAAGGTCCTCTGCATCGGCGACGAGACCCGCGACATCGAGGCCGCCCGCGCGGTGGGCCTGGACTGCGGGGCCGTCGGCTGGGGCTACGCCAAGCCCTCGATCCTGGCCGAACATCAGCCCACCGTGTCGTTCGCCTCGATGTCCGAAATTATTTCGTACGTGTCTGCATCCAGCCCGGCGGTCGGCGGCGACTAACCTTCGAAAGCGCGAATGATCGCGCCGATGATCGAAGGGACTTGAGACCGTGGACGACCTGTTCCGTGACTTCTGGTGGCTGATGTTCCCCATGGGCTTCATGCTGCTGGGCGCCTTCCGCGCATGGTTGGACTATCGCGCCCGTCGCGAGGTGGTGGAGACGCTCCGCGACCTGGCCAAGACCGGACGCGAAGCTCCGGCCGCCCTCGTTGCTCAACTCGACGCGCGCTAGGAGGATCCGATGGCCGAAGACATCTTCCGTCAGTTCTGGTGGCTGATCTTCCCGCTCAGCTGGTTCGTGTTCGGCGCCTGGCAGAGCTGGCTGTCGTACCGCGCCAACCGCGAGACGCTGGACCTGATCAAGACCTACGCCGCCGCCGGCCGCGAGCCGCCGCCCGAATTGATGGCCAGGCTTAACAAGCGCTGGCACGGCGACGACGACGACCGAGATGAGCGTCCGCGGTATCGCCGCCGTCGCGAGCGGACCTGGTATCAGGTGGTGCTGTTCGGTTCTCTGAGCATCGGCTTCACGGTCGCCGCCGCGACTAACATCTATGGCGCGGGTCAGGCCTTCGTCATCGTGGCCTTTGTCCTGGGGGCCTTGTGCGCGGCCACCCTGGTGCAGGTGCTGCTCGATCGGAATGGCCCGACCGTCTGATGGAGGCCGCGCTTGTCAGGCAGGCGCGCGCGGGCTCCCAGGCCGCCTTCGCGCGGCTGGTGGCGATCCACGAAAAGCCTCTGCGCGGCTTTCTGCGCAAGAGTGGCTGGATCGACGCCGACGACATCGCCCAGGAGGCCTTCGTGGCGGCCTGGGCGGCCCTCTCCAAGCTGCGCGAGGACGAAGGCTTCCGGGCCTGGCTCTATGGCGTGGCCTGGAAGAAGGCGCTCTCGCAGCGGCGCGGCGCTCAGCGCGCGGCGGCGCGAGATGAAGCCTGGCGCGGCGAGCAGGAGCTGGAGGCCGCCGCCGAGGTCGGCGCCGAGGACCGCATGGCCCTCGAAAAGGCCCTGGCGACCCTGCCCGAGGATCAGCGCGCCTGTGTCACCCTGTGTCTTGGCCAAGGTTGGTCGCATGCCGAGGTCTCCGACGCCCTCGGACTTCCTTTGGGCACCGTCAAATCGCATGTTACCCGTGGTCGAGAGCGACTACTGGCCGTTCTGGGAGGTACGTGATGAACCTGGACGATCAACTCTCGGCCTTCTTGGGCGAAACGCCCAAGCAAGGCCTCGCCGACGTCTTCAACGCCGAGGTGCTGAAGCGGGCCGAGCAGCGTGAGTTCCTGGACCGCCTGATGGCCGCCGCCGCCGGAGCGGTGGTGATCGCCCTGGTCCTGTGGGCTTGTGCGCCGGTGCTGAACCTGGCCGTCTCGATGATCGCGCCGGCCCTGGCCCCGATCGCCGCGGTTTTCGCCTTCGCCGGCGCGGTGGTGGTGACGGGCGGCCCGACCGTCTGGCGTCGCCTGGGGCTGTCGATCGGCTGAGGGCTTTTGCGATTTCGCGCCTTACGAAAGTTTCATCCCGGCGGGCGCCTCCAAACGGGGCCGTGAACGCCTCTTACTAGTGAAGGCGGCGCGGGGGCGTCGTCCACCTAACTGGAGGATTGAAAAATGGGTCCTGAAATCGTCGTTCCCGTCGTCGGCTGCATGATGATCGTCGCCATCGTCTGCCTGCCGATCTACTTCAAGAGCCGCGAGCGCCGCGAAATGCAAGCCACGCTCCGCGTCGCCATCGAGAAGGGCCAGCCGATCCCACCCGAGGTGATCGAGGCCATGACCCGCGCGGTGAAGATGCCGCCGACCCGCCTGCGCGACCTGCGTACCGGCGTGATCTGGCTGGCGATCGGCATCGGCATCGGCCTGGCCACCTACTTCGGCGACTTCATTCATGGGGACGGCGACTTCGACAGCATCGGTCTTGCTTGTATCCCGGCGGTGATCGGCGTGGCCTTCATCGTCCTGAGCTTCTTCAATCCGAACAAGGAAGAGCGGGTCTAGAACCCGAAGCCTTGGGAGGGGCTTGAATCCAATGGGCATGGAACGCCCGCCAACCGGTCACGATGTCGAGCTCGCCGCTCTCGCGGCGGCGGGCGACCGACAGGCCTACGGGGAGCTGGTGCGCAGGCACGGCTCGACCGTCCGGGGACTCTTGAGGCGCCTGGGCGCCGACTCGGCCAGCGCCGACGACCTGGCCCAGGACGCCTTCATGGCCGGTTTCGAACAGGTGGCCGACTATCGGGGCGAGGGGACCTTCGGCGCCTGGATCAAGAAGATCGCCGCGCGGCTCTATCTGAAGAAGGTCAGGCGCGATGCGCGATTGATCTTCTCGGACAACGCCGAGCCGGTCGAGGAAGTGATGGTGCGCGACGCGTCGGGGGACGCCGCCAGCCGTATCGACCTCGACGAAGCGCTGAAGGCCTTGTCCCGGGGGGAGCGTCTGTGCGTTTCCCTCTGCTACGGGGCCGATTGGTCTCACGCCGAGGCGGCGGAGGCCTTGAACATCCCGATCGGCACGGTCAAATCCCATGTCAAACGTGGTTTGGATAAACTCCGGGCGAAACTGGCCCGACCCGAGGAAGGCGCGAGGAGGGAAGCTCATGGCTGAACCCGATTTCGAAGCGCAGCTGAGCCGTATGTTCGCTGAAGCGCCGTCGTTTCCGGACACGGCGCTGTTCAACGCCGAGATGGCGGCTAAGCTGGACCGTGGCTGGGCGATGCGGCGGATGTTCATTGGCGCGGCCGGCGTGGCGGCCGGGGTGATCGCCGCGTTCCAGATCCTGAGCACCCGCTTCTCTAGCGAAGTTTCGCAGCTGTCGAAGAGCAGCAGCCACAGCTTCGAAACCGAAATCAGCGCGGGCGTGGCCAAGTTCAACGCGGTGCTGACGACCCCGTCCAGCGCCGAGGCGGTCTGGCTGGCGGCCGGTCTGGCGGTGGTGGCGATCGCGTTCTTCGTGACGCGGGTGGTGGAGGACTTCTAGAGCCTCGCCGCCCGTCTTATCGCTGTTCATGTTGCGATGCGGCGCGATCCGGCCCACAAACGGCGCCCGTAAAGTACGCCGCTAGGGAGGGGTTCGCCCTGTCCGCTCATCGTGAAGAGACGGTTCGCCGTCTGGCCGCCCCCGACATCACCGCCCGCAAGGGCGGTGTGCCGATCGTCTGCCTGACCGCCTACACCGCGCCGGTCGCCGCCGCCTTGGACGACGCCTGCGATCTGCTGCTGGTCGGGGATTCGGTCGGCATGGTGGTCCATGGCCTGCCCAACACCGTGGGCGTGACCTTGGAGATGATGATCCTGCACGGCCAGGCGGTGATGCGCGGCTCGAAGAAGGCCATGGTCGTCGTCGATATGCCGTTCGGCTCGTACGAGGCCTCGCACGAGGAGGCCTATGCCAACGCCGTGCGGATCATGAAGGAGACGGGCGCCCAGGCCGTGAAGGTCGAGAGCGGCCCGACCGTGCCCGAGACCATCGCCTATCTGACCCGGCGCGGCGTGCCGGTCATGGGTCATGTCGGCCTGCGCCCCCAGGCCGTGCTGCTGGAAGGCGGCTTCAAGGCCAAGGGCAAGGACGAGGTTGGCCGCGCCAAGGTGCTGGAAGAAGCGCGCCTGACCGCCGAGGCCGGCGCCTTCGCCATCGTCGTCGAGGGCGTGGCCGAGAGCCTGGCCCGCGAGGTCACGGAAGCCGTTTCGGTCCCGACCATCGGCATCGGCGCCTCGGCCGGCTGTGACGGCCAGGTGCTGGTCACCGACGACATGCTGGGCCTGTTCGACTGGACCCCGAAATTCGTCCGCCGATACGCCGACCTGAAGGGCGAGATCGAACGCGCCGCGGCCGAATACGCGCGTGACGTGAAAGATCGCAGCTTTCCGGGCGAGGCCGAGACCTACTACGCCAAAAAGGCATGAAACGGCGCGTTGCGACGCGACGCGGCACGCTATAGGTTCGCCGCCTCGGCGAGCGGCCCTCCGCTAGCCACAATCTGTCGTAAACCAGCGACGTCGGCCCAGTGCGGGTGTGACGTCCAAGGGCGGCGCCGCCCCTTTCGGAGCTTCGTTTCGTGGTCGATGTTTTTGACGAAGTCGAAGAGCAGCTTCGGTCGGAGCGCTATCGCACCCTGCTGGTGAAGTCGCTGCCCTGGGTGGCGGCGGCGACGGCGGCCGTGGTGATCGGCGTCGGCGGCTACTGGGGCTGGAACTCCTACCAGACCAACCAGTCCAACAAGGCTTCGGAAGGCTATCAGGCCGCGCTGGAAACGGCGCAGAAGCAAAGCCCGTCTCAGGCCTTCGGCCAATTCAAGGCGATCGCCGACGGCGGCGCCGAGGGCTACAAGGCGCTGGCCCTGCTTCAGATGGGCAACATCCGCCTCGAAGAGAGCAAGACCAAGGAAGCCGTCGCCTATTTCGACGAAGCCGCCAAGGCCGCGCCCAGCCCGCTGCTGGGCGACCTGGCGCGCCTCAAATCCGCCTTCGCCCTGATGGACACCGCCTCGTACAAAGACATCGAGACGAGGTTGACGCCTTTGGCGGGGGAAAAGAGTCCGTACCGCGTGTACGCCAAGGAGGGGCTGGCGTTCGCCAAGCTGCAGGCCGGTGATCTGGCCGGCGCGCGCGCGGACTTCGTGATTCTGGCCAACTCGCTGGACACCAGCACCTCCGAGGATGTGCGCCAGCGCGCCCAGGCGGCCATGCAACTGATCGACTCGGGCGCCGCCAAGAACCTGGCCGCCGCCGTGAAGGCGGCCGCCAGCCTGCCGGCGACGCCGCCGCTGAGCCAGCTGCCGCCGACCGCCCTGCCCAACGCCGCCCCCAACGCCCCACAATGAGCCGCCTGATGATCTCCAAGCGTTCCGTCGCCCTGGTCGCGCTGATGTCGGCGACCATGGCCGTCAGCGGCTGTTCGACCGTTTCCAAGCTCAATCCGTTCGGCGGCAAGGACAAGAACAAGTCTACCGCCAGCCAGGGCCAGCGGATCTCGATCATCGCCTTCGACCAGAAGGTCGAGCCCGCGGAATCGCTGAAGGGCGCCGACTTCTTCCTGCCCGATCCGGTGGTGCAGGCCGATTGGCGCCTGCCGGGCGGCAATCCCGAGCAGTCGATCGAACACGTCGACGCCGGCAAGGCGTTCGAGATCGCCTGGAAGCGCGGCTTCGGCAAGAAGGGCGGCCGCAAGTTCCATGTCACCGCCCCGCCGGTGTCGTCGGGCGACCGCATCTATGTGATGGACGGCGAGGCCGACGTCGTGGCGATGGACGCCAAGACCGGCTCGACCATCTGGCGCAAGGACCTGCGTCCGGCCGCCGGCCCGACCAAGAAGGGCGGCTTCCTGGGGCTGATGCCCAAGAAGAACGATCGCCTCGGCTTCGGTGGCGGCGTGGCCTTGGGCCCGAACAACAAGCTCTATGTCGCCTCGGGCTTCCGCTTCGTGGCCCAGATCGACGCTGCGACCGGCGATATCGGCTGGACCCAGCAGACCTCGACCCCGATCCACGGCGCCCCGACGGTCGCCGACGGTCGGGTGTTCGTCGTATCGACCGACAACGAGCTGCTGACCTACAACGCCGAGAACGGCACGCCGGGTTGGACCTACCAGGCCCTCAGCGAGCCGGCCCGCATCCTGGCCGCATCGAGCCCCGCGGTCAGCGGCGACACCGTGGTCTCGGGCTTCGCCTCGGGCGAGCTGGTGGCCCTGCGCGCCGCCAACGGCAACGACCTGTGGAGCGAAGCGCTCAGCCGCGCCAGCCGCACCAACGCCCTCTCCGAGATCCGCGACATTCCGGGCCGTCCGGTGATCTACAAGGGCGACGTGTTCGCCGTCAGCCACTCGGGCGTGTTCGCCGCCACCGACCTGCGCACGGGCCAAGCCCRCTGGAGCCTGCCGGTGACCGCGATCACCACCCCGTGGGCCGCCGGCGACGTCGTCTATGTCGTCGACAAGGCCGGCCAGGTGATCTGCGTCGCGCGGGAAACCGGCTCGGTCTACTGGATCCAGGATCTGAACGACAGCGCCAAGCTCAGCAAGAAGCAGAAGAAGAAGCGCGCCAAGCATCCGCGCCTGTGGTCGACCCCGATCCTGGCCAACGGCCGCCTGATCACCGCGTCCAGCGACGGCGAAGCCGTGGTCCTGAACGCCAAGACCGGCGCCAAGGAAAAGACCCTGAAGATCGGCGCGCCGGTTCTGCTGAACCCGATCGCGGTCGGCAGCATGATCTATCTGGTCACGGACGACGCCGACCTGGTCGCCATCCGCTAGACCGATCGGGCCTTTTCGGGCCCGAAAGACAACTTGAAACGCTCTGAAGCCCGGGTCCGCGAAAGCTGGCCCGGGCGTTCGCTTTTGCGAGATGGGCTAAAATCGACTACTGGACGCCTATGCCTTTGAAACTCGCCATCGTCGGACGCCCCAATGTGGGCAAGTCCACGCTGTTCAACCGCCTGGCCGGCAAGAAGCTGGCCATCGTCGACGACCAGCCGGGGGTCACCCGCGACCGCCGCTACGCCGACGGCCGCCTGGGCGACCTGGACCTGCACCTGATCGACACCGCCGGCTTCGAGGACGTCGCCGACGAGAGCCTGGAGGCGCGGATGCGCGCCCAGACCGAGCTGGCGATCGAAGAGGCGGACGTCTCGCTGTTCATCTATGACGCCCGCGAAGGCGTCACGCCGCTGGACGAGGTGTTCGCCGCCTTGCTGCGCCGTCGCGGCAAGCCGGTGATCATCGCGGCCAACAAGGCCGAGGGCAAAGCTGGCCAGTCGGGCATTGGCGAGGCCTACAAGCTGGGTCTGGGCGAGCCGATCCCGATCTCGGGCGAGCATGGCGAGGGGATGGCCGAGCTCTACGCCGCCATGCTGGCGGCCTTTCCTGAGGACCAATACTCCGACGACGAGGACGATGACGACAAGCCGATCCGTCTGGCCATCGTCGGCCGCCCGAACGCGGGCAAGTCCACCCTGATCAACCGCCTGATCGGCGAGCAGCGCCTGCTGACCGGCCCGGAGGCGGGCATTACCCGCGACTCCATCGCGGTCGACTGGATCTGGGGCGACAAGAAGGTCCGCCTGGTCGACACCGCCGGCCTGCGCAAGAAGGCCAAGGTGCAGGAGAAGCTGGAGAAGCTCTCCACCCAGGACACCATCCGCGCCATCACCTTCGCCGAGGTCGTGGTGCTGGTGATGGACGCCACCCATCCGTTCGAGATCCAGGACCTGCAGATCGCCGACCTGACCGAGCGGGAAGGGCGGGCCCTGGTGTTCGTGCTGGCCAAGTGGGATCTGATCGAGGACCAAGCCGCGACCTTGGCGGCTTTCCGCGAGCACGCCGAACGCATGCTGCCCCAGGTGCGCGGCGCGCCGGTGGTGGGGCTGTCGGGCGAGACCGGCAGCGGCGTCAACAAGCTGATGCCGGCCGTGCTGAAGATCCACAAGGACTGGTCGACCAAGGTCAAGACCCGCGACCTGAACGACTGGCTGCAGATGGCCATGCAGCGTCACCCGCCGCCCGCCGTCAGCGGCCGCCGCGTCAAGCCCAAGTACATGGCCCAGACCAAGGCCCGTCCGCCGACCTTCGTGCTGTTCTCCAGCCGCGCCGACCAGATGCCCGACCACTATCGGCGCTATCTGATCAACAGCCTGCGCGAAAGCTTCGACCTGCCGGGGGTGCCGCTGCGCATCACCATCAAGTCGGGCGCCAACCCCTATGCCGACGGCGAGGCCAAGGGTCACAGCGGCCGGGGCAAGCGCGAGTTCGAGCGCCGCGAACGGGAGGAAGAGCGCATCCGCGCCTCGCGTAACACGGTCAAGAAGTCCAAGCGCATCGCCGACGAGGCCGCCGCCAAGGCCGCGGCCGAGGCGGGCCTGCCCGATCCGACCAAGCCGGCCCCCAGGCCGAAGAAGGCTGCTGCGTCCAAGGGCGCCGCCCCCGTCGCCCCCGTCGAGAGCGCCGCCGCGTCGGAACCCGGCAAGGCCGCCGTCAAGTCGGTCAAGAAGCTGGGCCCCAAGGTCCAGAAGAAGGTCTCGACCACGCCCAGCTACAAGGTCGGCGCCAAGTCGGCCGGCGGCAAGGCGGCCGGACCCAAGCGCCCCACCGCCGGCTCGCGCACCGTGCGTGGCAACACCCGTCCCGGCGGCTCCAAGGGCCGCTGATCGCCTTATCTTCGCCTCGCGCGTTCCGGCTAGTGAAGCTTGAGCGCGGGAGGCGACGATGGGGTGGAGATGGATCTTGGGGCTGGCGATGCTGCCCGTCTTGGCGGCGTCAGCCGAAGCCTCGGCCGAGGACTACAAGCCCGTCGTCTGCAAGAGCGCGGTGACCTATGCCGGCGCGCCGCTGCATGCGCCGGTCACGCCGCCACTCGTCGGCCAGATCCCCAAGACCGCGCTCGATCCCGCGACCATCGCGCGGTTGGAGGCGGGCTTCGCGCAAGCCAGGGCGGCGACCAAGGCGCCGGCCCTGACGGCTGCCGTCCTGATCCCCGGCAAGGGCACGTGGCAGCGCACCGACAGCGGCGACCAGCCGCCACTGCTGTTCTGGGCCAGCGCGGGCAAGACCTTGATCGCCGTGGTCGTCTTGCAACTGGTTGAGGCTGGCAAGCTCAAGCTGGAAGATCCGATCAGCAAGTATGTGGCCAGTGTCCCGAACGGTGACGTGGTGACGATCCGCGACCTCCTGGCCCACACCGGCGGCCTGTTCAGCGCCAACGAAGACCTGAAGGCTAGGGCGGAGCACCGCGCCCACACGCTGGACGAGGACCTGAAGATCATCGCCCGTCATGGGGCGTTCTCGTGTCCGGGCGAGCGCTGGCGCTATTCGAACACCGGCTACGCCTTGCTCGGAAAGGTTATCGAGACGGTGGACGGGCGATCCTGGCAGGACGCGGTCGACGCCCGCATCGTCAAGCCGCTGGGGCTGAAATCGCTGCGGATGCTGGCGGACGGCGACAGGGCCGAGGACGTGGCCAAGCTGGTCTCGGTCAAGGAGGCGCCAATGCAGCCGGCCTGGGCGGGCGCGGCGGGGCCGGCCGTGGGCTCGGCCAGCGACATGGCGCGGGTATGGGCGGCGTTGCTGGGCGGCAAGCTGCTGAAGCAGGACGCCGTCACGACGATGTTCGCCCGGCTCTATCCGATGTTCGACAGCGGCAGCTTCTACGGGCTGGGCGTGATGGCGATCGAGGTTCCCGAGCCCGACGGCTCCAAGTCACTGTGGCTGGGCCATCTGGGCGGCGCGCCGGGCGCCAACGCGGTCGTGGCCTATTCGGTCAGGGATGGCGCGATCGTGGCCGCCGCCCTGACCGGTGACGGCTCGGCGGCGGCGACGGCGAACCTGCTGCTAAGGCAGGTCAGGGCTCCCTAGAATTCTTCCCACTCCGTCGCCGGCGCGGCGGCCGCGCCGCCGCCGGGGCGGGCGAAGCTCTGGATCCGGGCGCGCTGTTCGGCCACCGGGTTACGGGCCGGCGCGTGGCGCGCGGGCTGCGCCGGCTCGGGGCGGCGCACGCCGCCGGTCTGGAAGCGCGCCACCTGACGGGCCAGATCCTGGGCCTCGCCGCGCAGCGAGGCGGACGAGGTGTTGGCCTGTTCGACCATGGCGGCGTTCTGCTGGGTGACCTGGTCCATCTGGTTCACCGCGGCGTTGACCTGGTTCAGGCCGGTGGCCTGTTCCTGCGAGGACTCGGCGATCTCGCGGATCAGGCTGTTGATCTCGCCGACCTTGCCGACGATGCCCTCCAGGGCCTGGCCGGTGTCGCCGACCAAGCGGACGCCGCGCTCGACCTGGGCGGTCGAGTTGGCGATCAGGCCCTTGATCTCCTTGGCCGCGTCGGCCGAACGCTGGGCCAGGGCCCGGACCTCCTGGGCGACGACCGCGAAGCCTCGGCCGGCGTCGCCGGCCCGGGCGGCTTCGACCCCGGCGTTCAGGGCCAGCAGGTTGGTCTGGAAGGCGATTTCGTCGATCACCCCGATGATCTGGGTGATCTGGCCCGAGGACTTTTCGATCTCGCCCATGGCGGCGACGGCCTCGCGGACCACCTCGCCCGAGCGGTCGGCGTCCGTGCTGGCGGTCGAGGCGGCGGCCGAGGCCTGCTTGGCGCCGTCGGCGCTGCGGCGCACCGTGGCGGTGATCTCGTCCAGGGCGGCGGCGGTCTCTTCCAGGCTGGCGGCCTGCTGCTCGGTGCGCTTGGACAGGTCGTTCGAGGCGCTGGCGATCTCGTTGGCGCCGCTCTCCATGCCGTTGGCCGCGTCGGCGATCGCGCCCATGGCGTCCTTCAGGCTGTCGATGGCGGCGTTGAAGTCTTCCTTCAGCTGGGTGTAGCGGCCGTCGAACCGGTCCTCGATGCGGGCGGTGAGGTCGCCGCGGGCCAGGCGACCCAGGCTCTGGGCCAGGACCGAGACGACGTGGTCCTGTTCATGCCGGACCTCTTCGCGCTCGGCGTCGGCGGCGTGGCGTTCCGTTTCCATCGCCGTGATGTCGGCGGCGAACTTGATGACCTTGAACGGACGCCCGTGCTTGTCGAGGATCGGGTTGTAGGAGGCCTGGATCCAGACCTCCTTGCCGCCCTTGCCGATGCGCTTGAACTTGTCGGCCACGAACTCGCCAGCGTTCAACGCGCGCCAGAACTCGCGGTAAGCCGGCGTGTCGATCGCGCCGCTCTCGACGAACATGCTGTGCTTGCGCCCCTGGATCTCTGAAAGGCTATAGCCCAGGGCCCGCAGGAAGTTGTCGTTGGCGGTGAGGATCGTGCCGTCGAGGCTGAACTCGATGACCGCCTGCGAGCGCTGGATGGCCGCGACCACGCCTTCCAGGTCGGTGATCTTGGCCGAGGCGGCGGCGTCTTCGCGGCCGAAGGAAAACAACGCCATGAGAATGAGCCCCCGCTCTGTGTGAAAGTCGACACAAAGCTGTCCAGGATCAGGGTTAATTGCTTCCTAACCACGAATGACCTTCACCCAATCTGGGTCGCCGATCGGCGATCGCGGGGATTTAGGGTGGCATTTCAGGCCGACAAACAACCCTGACGGCTGTTTTTCGCAGCGATTTCAGCGAGAAGCGCGGTTCGCCCTCACGCGTCGACGCTGGGTGATTCCTGGCCGCGATCCTTGAAACGGACGACGCCCTTGGGCGGTTCGCGGTCGGGGCGGACCAGGTCGACGACGAACGGGACGATGGTCTCCGGCGCAGGCACGGTCTTGGGATCCTCGCCCGGGAAAGCGCCCGACCGCATCCGCGTGCGCATGGCGCCGGGGTCGACACAGAGGGCGCGGACGGCGGTGTTTTCCATCTCGTCGGCATAGACGTCGACCATGGTCTCCAGCGCCGCTTTGGTGGCCGCGTAGGCACCCCAGAAGGCCGGACGGGTCTTGGCGACGCTGCTGGTGAAGAACAGGGCCCGGCCGGCGTCGGAGGCGCGCAGCAGCGGGTCCATGGCCCTGACCAGGCGCCAGTTGGCGGTCAGGTTGGTGGACAGGATCATGTCCCAGCCCTTCGGCTCCAGGTGGCTGACCGGGGTGAGGGGACCCAACACGGCCGCGGCGCCGACCAGGATGTCCAGCTTGCCCCAGCGCTGGTGGAGCGCCGCGCCCAGGTGGTCCAGGCCGTCGGGCTCGCGCAGGTCCAGCGGGACCAGCGTGGCGCGCTCGCCGGTGGCTTGCAGGATCGCGTCGTCCAGGGCCTCGAGCGCGCCTTGGGTGCGGCCCGTGGCGATCACGTGGGCGCCGGCCTTGGCCAGGCCCAGGGCGACCGCTTCGCCGATGCCGCGCGTGGCGCCGGTGACGAGGGCGATGCGGCCGGCCAGCGGCTTTGTGGAGTCGGAAGTCATGGCGCGGGTTCTAGAACAGGGAAGGTGAAACGGAAACCGGCGGAAGCCCTTAAGCTTCCTTGGCCCGCTGGGCGTAGTGCTGAGCGATGACCGAGCAGGCCATCAGCTGGATCTGGTGGAAGATCATCAGCGGCAGGACGATGATCCCCGCCGTCGGGCCGGGGAACAGGATGCCGGCCATCGGCACGCCCGTGGCCAGGCTCTTCTTGGAGCCGCAGAACATGATGGTGATCTCGTCTTCCTTCGAGAAGCCGAGGGCGCGCGGGCCAAAGGTGGTTGCGGCCAGGACGATGGCCAGCAGAACGCAGCAGGCGACGACCAGCACGATCATCTCGACCACCGAAACCTTGTGCCAGATGCCGCCCACGACAGCCTCGCTGAAGGCGGCGTAGACCACCAGCAGGATCGAGCCGCGATCGACATAGCCGACCAGCGCCTTGTGCTTCTCGACCCACCGGCTGACCAGCGGCCGCGCCAACTGGCCGACGATGAACGGCAGCAGCAGCTGGATGACGATGTCCTGCACCGATTTCCAGCCGCCGGCCGCGCCGCCTTGGGTGTGCATCAGCAGGCCGACCAGAACCGGGGTGATGAAGATCCCGAACAGGTTCGAGGCCGAGGCCGCGCAGACGGCGGCGGCGACATTGCCCCGGGCGATCGAGGTGAAGGCGATCGAGGACTGCACGGTCGAGGGCAGGCAGCACAGGAACAGCATGCCCGCCGCCAGGGTCGAGGACAGGATCCCCAGCTTGCTGGCGATCACGCCCAGGACGGGGAACATCACGAAGGTGAAGGCCAGGATCAGCAGGTGCAGCCGCCAGTGGGTGATCCCGGCGACCACGGCCTCGCGCGACAGCTTGGCCCCGTGCAGGAAGAACAGCAGGGCGATGGCCAGCTTGACCACGAGCTTGAGGTCGGTCGCCGCCTCACCGCGCACAGGTAGGATCGAGGCCAGAACGACCATGCCGAATAGGGCGATGACGAAAGGCTCGAGCTTCAGCTTATCGAGCAGGCTTTTGAAACCCATGGACAAATCCCCGTCCCGCCAGCCCTTGATCTAGGCCTTGGGGGACGAGGGGTATGTCACGCGCTGACCAGCAGCGAAAGCTGCTTGTCGTTGGTTTCGTTACGGCCTTCGGCGATCTCGCGGTCCGTCAGGCGGGTCGGATAGTCGCCGGTGAAGTAGTGGTCGGTGAACTGCGGGGCGGCCGGGTCGCGGGGACCGGCCTCCAGCGCGTCGTACAGGCCTTCGACCGACAGGAAGCCCAGGCTGTCGACCTCGAGGAACTTGGCCATCTCTTCCAGCGACTTGTTGGCCGCCAGCAGCTGTTCGCGTTCGGGCATGTCGATGCCGTAGAAGTCGGGCCACTTGATCGGCGGGCTGGCCGAGCGGAGGTGGACCTCCTTGGCGCCGGCCTCGCGGACCATGCGGACGATTTTCAGCGAGGTAGTGCCGCGCACGATCGAGTCGTCGATCAGCACGACGCGCTTGCCGGCCAGGATGGCGCGGTTGGGGCTGTGCTTCATGCGCACGCCCAGCTCGCGGACGCCCTGGGTCGGCTGGATGAAGGTGCGGCCCACATAGTGGTTGCGGATGATGCCCATCTCGAACGGGATGCCGCTCTCCTGGGCGAAGCCGAGCGCGGCCGGTACGCCGCTGTCAGGCACCGGCACGACGACGTCGGCCTCGACGCCGGTCTCCTTGGCCAGGTTGCGGCCCATCCGCTTGCGTACGCCATAGACCGAGCGGCCGTTCACCATGCTGTCGGGACGGGCGAAATAGACATATTCGAACACGCAGGGCCGGGCGGCCTTGGTCTGAAAGGGCTTGGTCGAGGTGACGCCGGTCTCTTCGATGACCACCATCTCGCCGTGCTCGACGTCGCGCACGAAGCGGGCGCCGATCATGTCCAGCGCGCAGGTCTCCGAGGCCAGGACCGGCTTGCCGTCCAGGTCGCCCAGCACCAGCGGGCGGATGCCCAGCGGGTCGCGCAGGCCGATCATCTTCTTGTTGGTGATCGCCACCAGGGCGTAGCCGCCCTCGATCTGGCCGACCGCGTCGATGAAGYGGTCGACGATCTTGGCCTTCCGGGAGCGGGCGATCAGGTGAAGGATCACCTCGCTGTCGGAGGTCGACTGGAAGATCGCGCCTTCCTGGACCAGGCGTTCGCGCAGGGTCAGGAAGTTGGTCAGGTTGCCGTTGTGGGCGATGGCCACGCCGCCGGTCTCGAGATCGGCGAACATCGGCTGGACGTTGCGGATGCCGCTGCCGCCGGCCGTCGAATAGCGAGTGTGGCCGATGGCCATGTTGCCGGGCAGGCGCTGCACCAGGTCCGGGCCGGTGAAGGCGTCGCCGACGTGGCCCATGTGGCGCTCGGTGTGGAAGCGGCCGCCGTCGAAGGCGGCGATGCCGCAGGCTTCCTGTCCGCGGTGCTGCAGGGCGTGCAGGCCCAGGGCCGCGATGGCGGCGGCGTCGCGCACGCCGAACACGCCGAACACGCCGCATTCCAGGCGAAGCGTATCGTCCTCCGGGTCACGCCAGGGCGTGGACGAATAGCAGTCGGTCGACTGGCCTAGGAAGGTCATCGCGATTTCTCCACCAGGTCGTCGAGCTGTCGACGCTGGTTATCATCATAGCCTTTTCCGGTCGATTTCTCGCCGGACGTATTGTCGCCGCCCTCGTGAACGGCGTCCTTGATCGCCGGCGCCAGCTTGCCGGCCAGCGCCTTGCCCTTGGGCGCGAAGACCTTCAGCACTTTGCCGCTGGCTTCGGACACGGGGTAGAACAGCGAGTCCTCGACCCAGTGCGGCATGCGGTCCGGCGGCGTCGCCAGGTGCAGCAGCAGGTTGAAGACGCCCAGGATCACGCAGGCGCGGACCAGGCCGAAGGTCGCGCCGACCCCGCGGTCCAGCGTCCCGGCCGAGGTCTCGTGCAGGCTGGCGGTCAGGCGGCCGCCGATCAGGCGGAAGATCAGGAAGAAGACGACGAACACCACCAGCACCGCCGCGCCCGTGGCGGCCCAATCGGGGTCCATCAGCTTGCGGAAGATCGGTCCGCTGATCCGCAGGCCGAACAGGGCGATGGCGGCGGCGAAGATGAATGACAGGGCCGAGGTCAGCTCGCGCGAGGCGCCGCGCACCCAGCCGGTCACGCCGGACACCAGCAGCAGCAGGCCGGCGATGATGTCGAACGGCGTCACGTCAGGTTGCTCCAGATCTCGTCGCCGATCCGGCGGACGGCGTCGGTCAGTCGCGCGACCCCGGCCACGGGCAGGGCGCCGCCGCCTTCGGGAAGACCGGAGAGTGGTCCCAGCGCGCGGCCAAATCCCAGTTTCGCGGCTTCCTTCAAACGCGTCTCCATCCGGCTGACGGGTCGTACTTCGCCCGACAGACTGACCTCGCCGAACACGACGCAGTCCTGGGGCAGGGCGACGTCCAAGGCGGAAGAGGCCAGGGCCGCCGCCGCCGCGAGATCCGCCGCCGGTTCCGTGATGCGCAGGCCGCCGGCGACGTTCAGATAGACGTCCTTGTCGCCAAAACCAAGGCCGCATCGGGACTCCAGCACCGCCAGGACCATGGCCAGACGTCCGGAATCCCATCCGACCACGGCGCGACGCGGCGTTCCGTACGCGGAGGGCGCGACCAGGGCCTGGAACTCCACCAGGACGGGCCGCGAGCCTTCGATGCCGGCGAACACCGCCGCGCCGGCCGATCGCTCGCCGCCTTCGTTGAGGAACAGGGCCGAGGGGTTCTTGACCTCGCGCAAGCCGACGTCGCCCATTTCGAACACGCCGATCTCGTCGGTGGCCCCGAAGCGGTTCTTGGCTCCGCGCAGGATCCGGAACGGATAGCCGCGCTCGCCCTCGAAGCTGAGCACCGCGTCGACCAGGTGCTCGACCACGCGCGGGCCGGCGATCTGGCCGTCCTTGGTGACGTGGCCGACCAGCAGGATCGCCACGCCCTTCTTCTTGGCCAGACGCACCAGCTCGGTGGCGCAGGCGCGGACCTGGGTGACGGTGCCGGGCCCGGCCTCGTGGGCGTCGCTCCACATGGTCTGGATCGAGTCGATGACCACGAGGTCGAAGTTGTCGCGCTTCAGCCCGTCCAGGATGTCGCGCAGCGCCGTCTCGGCCGCCAGGCTGACATTGGCCTTGGCCAGGCCCATGCGCTCGGCGCGGCCGCGGATCTGCGCGACGGCTTCCTCGCCCGAGATATAGGCGCACGAGACCCCGCGGAGGGCGGCGCTGGCGCAGACCTGCAGCAGAAGCGTGGACTTG
The DNA here is from genome assembly GCF_056401555.1 of Caulobacter sp. P4_E5. Taxonomy (NCBI): domain Bacteria; kingdom Pseudomonadati; phylum Pseudomonadota; class Alphaproteobacteria; order Caulobacterales; family Caulobacteraceae; genus Caulobacter; species Caulobacter sp. P4_E5. The sequence goes on along the minus strand of NZ_JBFUJD010000014.1, from coordinate 20,509 downwards.
CCGACCCCGGGGTCGCCGCCGATCAGGATGGCCGAGCCGGGAACGACGCCCCCGCCACAGACGCGGTCGAATTCGTCGACGCCGGTCAGGATGCGCGGCGGCGGAGCGGTCTCGCTCTCCAGGCCGGTGAACTGCAGGYCGCGCAGGCGGGTGGACTTGGTCGTCGACAGGGCGCCGGGGGGCTTGGCCCCGACCTCCTCGACCAGTGTGTTCCAGCTTTGGCAGGCGGGACACTGGCCGGACCACTTGGTCTGGACCGCGCCGCAGGACTGGCAGGCGTAGACGGCGCCGTCGCGGGCCATGAGGGCTCCTGATTCTCGAATGGGTGGAGATTACTCCTTGGCGGGGCGCTGCGCCAAAGCCGGACGCAGCCAAGGTAGGCAATACGCGTTAGGGTAGTGGGTGGTGGAGGATGTGAGCTGATGGCCGGGAGCGGGGCGTGGCGTTGGGGTGTGGCGGTCGCCGTCGCGGCGGTCCTTGTTGGCTGCGGGCGACAAGGCGAGACGCGGTCTTCTGGTCCGATCGAGGTCAATGGCCAGCCGGTCGACCTTCGCCAACTCGAAAAGGAATCCGAGCGCGCCGAGCAGGCGGCCCAGAAGGGAACCCGCGCCCTGGCCCCAGCCAGTCTGAAGGATCTGCTGCCGGCTAGCGTCGGCGGCTACGCTCGGGGCGATGTTTCCACGGGCTTGGGTCCCGAGCCCGGCATGGCCAAGGCCCGGGCGCGCTATGTGAAGGGAACCTCGGCCTTCGTCCTCGAGGTCACCGACTTGGGCGCGATCGGCGCCGTCGGCGCTGACGCGGACGCCCAAGGCGCTTCGAGCGTCCGGCGCACCGCGACCGGCTACGAAAAGATCACCACGGCCGCCGGGCGGATGGTCACCGAGGAATGGGATACGGCGTCGAGGTCGGGACGCTACAGCATCGTGGCGGCCGACCGTTTCGCGATCTCCGCCGAGGGCTCGGCCGATACGGTGGACGTGCTGAAGGCGGCCGTCGAGACGGTCAACGCCGCGCGGTTGCGAGCGCTGGCGGGCTAACGCGACGGGCTCTGGCCGACCACCAAGCGGTGGGCGCGGGGCGCGACGCGGGTCAGCAGCTCGTAGGCCGACGTGCCGGCGGCGTTGGCAGCCTCGTCGATCGGCAGGTTCGGGCCGAACAGCTCGACCATCGCTCCCGGGCGAGCGGTGTCGCAGCCGGTGACCTCGACCGCGATCACGTCCATCGAGACGCGCCCCAGCAGCCGACGGCGCGCGCCGTCGAACCACACCTGGCCGTTGGGATGGCTGGCCCGCAGCACGCCATCGGCATAACCCGCCGCGACGATGGCCACGCGCGTAGTGTCCGGCGCCGTCCAACGCGCGCCATAGCCGACGCTTTCGCCGCGCGGCACGACGCGGACCTGCAGGATCGGCGCTTCCACCGTGGCGACGGCGCGGATCTCGGGATGCGGGACACCCTCGGGCCCGCCGCCGTAGAGGCTTATCCCCGGCCGGGCCTGGTCGAAACGATAGGCCTCGCCCAGGAACAGGCCCGCCGAATTGGCCAGGCTGCGACGCGCGTGCGGCAGCAGGGCGACAACCTCTTCGAAGCGCTCCAGCTGGCGCGCATTCAGCGGATGGGCGGGGTCGTCGGCGCAGGCCAGGTGGCTGATGATGAGATCGAGGTCCAGGCGCTTCAGGCGATCGGTCGCCCCGACCAGCACCTTCACCTCCTCGAGCCGCAGGCCCAGGCGGTTCATGCCGGTGTCGACGTGCAGCGCCGCCTGCAACCGGCCGGAACGGGCCTGGGCATTCCAGGCCTCGATCTGGGGCAGGCTGTTGAGCACAGGGGTGAGGTTGGCGCCCTGAAGGGTGTCGCCCGAGCCCGGGGTCGCGCCATCCAGGACGTAGATGACGGCCTCGCGGTCGCCCAGGGTCCGGCGCAGGGCCACGCCTTCGGCCAGACGCGCGACGTAGAAGCTCCGGGCGCCCTCAGCCCACAGGCGGTCGGCGATCTCCGCCGCGCCCAGGCCGTAGCCATCGGCCTTCACGGCTGGCGCCAACTCCGCCCCGCCCGCGCGGGCGCGCAGGGCGGCGAAGTTGCTGGCCAGGGCGTCGAGGTCGATGGTGATGCGGGCGTCGGTCACGGGGCGCTCTTTAGGGTCTAGAGCGCCCTGCACCAATAGCTTTTCCGATCAACCACCGTAGGCGTAGTCAGGCTTTCCATACACCCCGACCAGATCGATCGCGTATTGGATCGAGGCGGAGGCGTCGAGCAGGTAGGCGTTGCTGGCGCGAGAATAGACGCCAACGTCGCCCTTGGCGGCCTCGGCAAGCAGCCAGCCGACCATGGCGGCCTTGGTGCCCTGGCCATTGAGGCCGTCATGGCCATAGGTTTCGAAATAGGCGTCTCGCCCGCCGCTCAGGAGGGCGGTGATCTTCGCGTCGGTGGGCGTACCGCCGAAGATTGTCGTGTAGGCCTTCTTGGTGGCCTCCGCCAAAGTCAGCGAGCCATAGTCGGCGGCGAACTTGGTTTTGCCTTCGCCGTTGATGCCGAGGTTCACGGCGAAGTTGATGTAGCGGTTCTCGAGATTGAAGTTCTGGTAGTAGGCGCTGTTCAGGTTGTTCGGGTTCGTACCCGTGGGCGAGACCAAGTAGGTCATCCCGCCCGGCTGGGGAGTCTTACCGGTAAAGAACTGATAGGCCAGGTTGGCGACGGTGGTCGTCGCATCGGCTTGATCGATGATGTACTTGACGGCTTGGTCGGTAGTCCAGGTTCCTGCGTGGGTCTTGTCCGTGACATAGCTCAGGACAGAGGTCGCTTGGGAGGTCGTCGACTGTAAGAGTAGAACCGAATAGATCACGTTCGAGATTTTCGTGTCAGCGACGACGGTGTTCTTTCCATCGCTAAGAAGGTCTTCGGACCCGACGATGAAGTAATTGCCTGCGGTCGTAATGTTCGCGTAATAAATGTTGATCTTGTAGGATCCGGTGTAGTCCGGCTTGAAGTATAGAATGCTGTCGCGCGGATAGGTGTCGGGCATGCCGATGTCATCACCATCGGTGAAGTCCAGTAGGTAGCCGTCCGTGTCGTAGATCGCGATGCTGACCCGGAAATCGCCTGTGGCCAGGAAGTTGTAGGTCGCCCCCGCGGTCAGATTGACCGTCAGGTAGTCGATGGTCTCGCCAAACGTGAAAGCGCCGCTGAACGAGGTGTCGCGGTCGTAGGACTGGACCGTGGTGTTATAGAAATAGAGCTGGCCGTCGGGGTTCTGAAAGGCGCTGGCGCCTCGGATAAGGGCGGCGTCGCTAGCGGTCCAAAATGGGTTTCTCGGCATTGAAGTAGGCTCCTCCCGTCTTGGGGGAACCTAAGCAAGCTGCACTTTAGATCAAGTCGTTTTACCCATCTTAGGTTGCTCCCGTGCGACAAGCGGTATTTTCGTATATTCGACCTAACTGTGATGGGTCGCCAGGAACCGTCCGACCAGGTTCTCCGCGCCCGAGGCGATGATCTGCACGCCGATGCACAGCAGCAGGAAGGCGACCAGGCGTGACAGCACCCGCGCGCCGGACGGGCCCAGCAGCCGCATGACCTGGCCCGAGGCGCTGTAGAGCAGCCAGACCATGATCGCCACCAGGGCGGCGGCGAGGCTCGCGCCGATGAAGAAGGGCGCCACCGCGCTGCCTTCGGTCGGACGCTGCGACGAGAGCGCGATGGCCACGGAGATCGAGCCCGGGCCGGTCGTGAACGGCATGGTCAGTGGGAAGAAGGCGACGTCTTCGTGGGTCTGGGCCGGCTCGGTCTGGCTGGTCTTGCGGTCCTCGTTCTCTTGCGGGTCCATCAGCAGGCCCCAGGCGCGGATCGCCACGACCAGGCCGCCGGCCACTCGCAGGGCGCCCAGGCTGACGCCGAAGAAGTTCAGGATGTAGCCGCCCAGCAGCAGCGAGCCCAGCAGCACCAGGAAGGCGTAGAAGCCGATCGCCCGGGCCAGCTTCAGCCGTTCGGCCCGCGTCCGCCCCCCCATGGCCTGGTGAAAGATCAGCGAGGCTCCGACCGGATTGACGATCGAGAACAGCGCCGGAAACGCCAGCAGGAAGGCGCCGATCAGGCTGGAGGTGGGTAGGGGGCTGAAGTCCATGCGACTCGTCGGGGCTGGGGCGAGGGGGTGACCCTGGCTTGAGCGATGGGGCGTAGTCAAACGGGTGAGGCGAGCGCCCCCTCCGTCACGACGCGTATCCGCATCGCGCCACCTCCCCCGCTTGGCGAGGGAGGAGGAGACGCTCCCTCCTCACCCGTGAAACGGGGGAGGTGGATCGGYGTCGATAGACGGCGAGACGGAGGGGGCGCTCCGCCGGACCTACTCGTCCGACGGAATGTTCCGCGCCTGGGCGAAGTAGTGGTCGCGGGCCAGATTGCCGAAGCGGGTGGTGTCGCTGTTGAACGACAGGCGCACTGTGCCGATGGGACCGTGACGCTGCTTGGCGATGATGACCTCGGCCAAGCCCTGCAGGCGGTCCATGTCTTCCTGCCAGGTCAGGTGCTCGGGGGTGCCCTCGCGCGGCTCGGCGCGGCCGACATAATAGGCCTCGCGATACACGAACCACACCATGTCGGCGTCCTGTTCGATCGAACCGGATTCGCGAAGGTCGGAGAGCTGGGGCCGCTTGTCGTCGCGCTGTTCGACCTGACGCGACAGCTGCGACAGGGCGATGACCGGACAGCCCAGCTCCTTAGCCAGGGCCTTGAGGCCCATGGTGATCTGGCTGACTTCCTGAACGCGGTTGGCGTTCGAACCGAGGTCGGAACCGGTGACCAGCTGCAGGTAGTCGACGACCACCAGGTCCAGGCCGACCTGGCGCTTCAGGCGACGGGCGCGGGCGGTCAGCTTGGCGATCGAGATACCGCCGGTGGCGTCGATATAGAGCGGCGCTTCTTGCAGCTCCATGGCGGCGTCGCGAACCCGGCCGAACTCGGAGGCGTCGATCTCGCCCTTGCGGAGGCGGTCGCCCGACACGCCCGAGGCGTCGGCCAGCATACGCAGGGCCAGCTGCTCGGCGCTCATTTCCAGCGAGTAGAAGGCCACCACCCCGCCCTGGACGGTCTTCTTGGTGCCGTCGGGCTGGATCTCGTAGGCGTACTTCTTGGCGATGTTGAACGCGATGTTGGTCGCCAGCGCCGTCTTGCCCATCGACGGGCGGCCGGCCAGGACGATCAAGTCGGACGGGTGCAGGCCGCCGATCTTCTGGTCCAGGTCCATCAGGTCAGTCGAGACGCCCGACATGCCGCCGTCGCGGCTGTAGGCCTCGGCGGTCATCTCGACTGCGCCGCGCAGAGCGTCGCCGAACGACACGAAGCCCGACGAGGCCGCGCCGCTTTCGGCCAGGCTGTAGAGGCTCTGTTCGGCCGCTTCGATCTGGTCGCGGGCGGTGCGCTTTTCCTCGGCCGTGCCCTGGGCGGCCACGGCGATGTCGCCGCCGATGCGGATCAGCTCGCGCCGCAGGGAGAGGTCGAAGATCACCCGGGCGTAGTCGCCGGCATTGGCGGCCGGCGGGGCGCGGTCGACGAGGTCGGCCAGGTAGCGCAGGCCGCCCAGTTCTTCGAACGCGGGGTCCTTCTTGAACTCGTCGGCCAGCAGGATCGGCTCGGCCAGCTGGCCCTTGCGAACGTGGGTCTCGATCGCCTGGAACAGGCGCTGATGGAATGGCTCGTAGAAGCAGCGCGCCTGCAGGCTGTCGGTCAGGCGTTCGTAGGCCGCGTTGTCGTAAAGCAGGACGCCCAGCAGCGCCTGCTCGGCCTCCATGTTGTGCGGGGCCACGTTGATCGTGGGTTCTTCATGCGGTGAGCGCAGATCGAGCGCGGGAACGAGGGACATCATCGGAAGTTAACGCGACGAGCCTTTCGACGCGCGGGCGACTTGGCCCGGCGACTCAGATGAACGGGGATATTCTGTGTATGTTCTGAGCCCCCGAAAGTGCAAGCGCACGAGCGCTTGGAGGCGTCCGTTTCTGACGTGAGGCGCGAAGAAAAGGGCGCGGAGATCGCTCTCCGCGCCCAAACGTTTGCGGACCTTTCAGGGCCCGTTCAGCCTACCAGTTCACGCTGACGCGGGCGTACAGGAAGCGTCCGTTGAAGCCGAACGGCGAGTAGCTGGGGAAGCCGATCGACCCGCTGGGCGAGTTGATCAAGGCTGGCGTCTTGTTCGGATATTGGTCGAACAGGTTGTTGAGGCCCAGGGCCAGGCCCGCCGGGCCCAGCTTGTAGCGGCCTTCCAGGTCGACGATCCAGGTGTCGCCGGTGTTGTAGTCCAGGATCGGGTTGTTGTTCGGCACCAGGACGCTGTCATAGAAGGTGCCCTTCAGGGTCGCACCCCAACCGCCCAGCGACCAGTCGGTGTTCAGCACGAACTTCTGGTTCGGCGTGCCTTCCTCGTAGGTCTTGACGTTGCCGCGGTCGAACAGGAACGGCGGCTGCGAGACCGAGGTGATGGTCGGCAGACCCGGGGTCTTTCTGACCTCGGTGCCGTTGAAGTTGGCGGCCACGGTGAAGTCGAAGCGGCCGGTGTCGACCGTGTCGAGACGGTAGCGGCCGACGATGTCGACGCCTCGGGTCCGGGTCTCGACGCCGTTCAGGAAGAAGCGGGCCGCGCTGACGCCGTAGGGGGCGAGCAGGGCGTTGATCACCGCCGCGGTCGCCGCCGGGGTCGACGGGTTGGGGAGGTTCTCGGACAGCACGATGCGGTCGTCGATGTCGATCTGATAAGCATCGACAGTCAGCTCGAACGGACCGGTGCGGAAGACGATGCCCGCCGAGTAATTCATCGACTCCTCGGGCTTCAGCGGCTTGGCGCCCAGGGCCACGGCGATGGGGCTGTTGACGGTGAAGGTGCCGGACTCGACCAGGATCGAGCCGGTCGGCGTGGCGACGTTGTTGGTGGCCGTGTAGCTGAAGTACTGCTGCTGCAAGGCCGGCGACTTCACGCCGCTGGAGATGGCGGCGCGGACGGCCAGGGCGTCGTCGATGTCATAGCGGGCCGACAGCTTGCCGGTGACCTTCGAGCCGAAGTCCGAATAGTCCTCGTAGCGGCCGGCGACGTCGAACGACAGCTTCTCGGTCAGCTTCCCTTCCAGGTCGAGATAGGCCGAGATGTTGTGGCGGTCGACGTCGACCTCGTTGGTCGGGCGGAAGCCGCCGAAGCCTTGCGACACGGGCGCGCCGGGCAGCGGGCCCTTCGTATAGGAGGCCGCTTCGCCTTGGCGGACCTGGAAGGTCTCCTGGCGATATTCGAGGCCGAAGGCGACGTTGGTGGGCGCGACCAGGCCGAAGTCAAACGGCTTGGACATGTTCAGATTGACCAGGAGCTGATCGTAGTCGAGCCCGCCGGCCTTGAAGGTGCGGGGCGAGGCCGCGCCATAGGTCGAGTTGATCGTGTTCTTGATCGTGTAGTCGAGCGAGTTCTTGCCGTAGGTCACGCCCAGGTCGGTCGTGAAGCCGCCCAGCTCGCCCTTGATCCCGCCCGCGACGTTGTAGTCGTCGATCTTGGTGGCGATGATCGGCAGGAAGCCGCCCGGATAGACCGCCGGTACGTTATTGGCGTTGTTGTAGGTCCGGGCGGTGGCGGCCGCCTCGGTGTCACGGCGCTGATAGCCGCCGTAGCCGTACAGCGACCAGGTCTCGCCCATCGGCACGCCGGCGTTCAGATAAAGCGCCTTGCTCTCCAGCTTGGGATCGCCGTAGCGGCCCAGCACGATGGGACGGCCGTAGGCGGGGGCGGCCACCGGGTCGACATAGTCGGCGCGGTTGGTCGGGTGGCGGTTCAGATACTCGGCCGCGACGGTCAGAAAGCCGGTGTCGCCGATCGGCAGGCCCTGCCAGCCGGAGACCGACATGGTCATGCCGTCGTGGGCCTTGCGCTCGCCGCGGGCGGTCTGGACCTTGGTGTCGTAATTGCCCCAGTTGACCGTCACGCCGCCGCCGCTACGGGCTTCGCGCAGACGCAGGTTGATCACGCCGGCGATGGCGTCGGCGCCGTACTGGGCCGAGGCGCCGTCGCGCAGGACTTCCACCCGCTCGACCGCCACGGTGGGGATCGAGTTCAGGTCGAAGGCGGTCGAGCCGCGGCCGATCGAGCCGTTGATGTTGACCAGGGCGCCGACGTGGCCGCGCATGCCGTTGATCAGCACCAGGGTCTGGTCAGGGGCCAGGCCGCGCAGGGTGGCCGGGCGGACGTGGTCGGTGCCGTCGGTGATGGCGGGGCGCGGGAAGTCGATGGCCGGGGTCAGGTTCGACAGCGCCTGGGCCAGTTCGGCCCCGCTGCCCTGTCGGGCCAGGGCCTGATTGCTGATGACGTCGACGGGAGCGATGGTGTCCAGCCGGGTTCGGCCGGGCGTCCGTGTGCCGGTGACGATGACCTCTTCCACCGACGTAGTTTCGGCGGCCGGCGCGGTCTGGGCGTGGACGGTTCCGGCGCACGCGGCGGCGGACACGGCGGTCAACAACAGGTGACGCAAGCTCATGCGGTATTCCCCTCTCACAAGGCGGAGGGGCCGCTCCTGCCGACCGACTTCCCCCCAATACGAGGCGTTTTCGCCTCTTAGGGGACAACATGGGCGTGTTGGTCGGCGCCTACAAGTTGATCATTTCTAAAATGAAACAAAGAAAAACGGCGCGGATCGCTCCGCGCCGTTCTCTTGATAGTCGTCCGATTCCGGAAGGAATCAGGCTTCGTAGTGGTCGCCTTCGAACGAGCCGGCGCCGCCTTCGGCCATGTCTTGGGCGGCTTCGGCGTCAGCGGCGCGGTCTTCTTCGAACTGCGAGGCGATGACGTTTTCGCCGCGCGCCTGGCGCTCGGCTTCGTCCTGGCTGCGCGCGATGTTCAAGGTGACCGTGACGGTCACTTCGGCGTGCAGCTTCACCTTCACTTCGTGGACGCCCAGCGTCTTGATCGGCTTGTCCAGCACGACCATCGAGCGGTCGACCTTGCCGCCTTCGGCCTTGATGGCGTCGGCGACGTCGCGACCCGCGACCGAACCGTACAGCTGGCCGCTTTCGCCCGCTTGACGGATCATGATGTACTGGGTGCCGTCCAGCGCTTCACCGTTCTTGCCAGCGGCTTCGCGGTTGCGGACGTTGCGAGCCTCGATCTCGGCGCGTTGCGCCTCGAAGTTGGCTTCGTTGGCCTTGGTGGCGCGCAGGGCCTTGTGACGCGGCAGCAGGAAGTTACGGGCGAAGCCGTCCTTCACCGTGACCACGTCGCCGAGGACGCCGGTGCCTTCAACGCGTTCGAGCAGAATGACTTTCATCGTGGCGTCTCCCTTACTTCACGACGTAGGGGAGCAGAGCCAGGAAGCGGGCGCGCTTGATGGCCTTGGCCAGTTCGCGTTGCTTCTTGGCCGACACCGCGGTGATGCGCGACGGCACGATCTTGCCGCGTTCGGAAACGTAACGCTGCAGCAGCTTCACGTCCTTGTAGTCGATCTTCGGCGCGTTGGCGCCCGAGAACGGGCACACCTTGCGGCGACGGAAGAACGGGCGGCGAGCACCGCCAGCGGCGGCGGCCGGAGCGCCGGCTTCGGGAGCAGTCGTATCGGTCATGATCTCTTCTCCCTTACGCTTGAGCCTGAGGCGCGAAGTCGTCGCGCGGACGTTCCGGGCGATCGCCACGGTCACGACGCGCCAGGACCGGCGACAGTTCCAGGTCCAGCTCTTCCACGCGGATGGTCATGAAGCGCAGCACATCTTCGTTGATGAGCAGCTGACGCTCCATTTCCTTCACGGCCGGCGCCGGGGCGTCGATCGCGAGCAGGGAATAGTGGCCCTTGCGGTTCTTCTTGATGCGGTAGGTGAGGTTGCGAAGGCCCCAGTACTCGATCTTGGCGATGTGGCCGCCATTCTCTTCGATGAGGGTCTTCAGTTGCTCGTTCAGAGCTTCGGCCTGTTGCGGCGAGATATCCTGCCGCGCGATGACCACGTGTTCGTAGAACGCCATGTTTTCCTTCTTCCGTTGTGGAAGGCGGCGTGGGCGACGACGGAAGTCCGTCGACCACGATGGATCCTGCAAGCCGAGCGGGGAAATCCCCGGTCCCGGATGGGTGCGTGCAAGACCGCTCTTCCATGAGAACGCGCGCTCCTACAGGAGAAGAGGGCGAAAGGCAAGGCGCATCGAGGTTTGCCGCCGAAACGGGCGGTCTCGAATCTGTCATACAAATGACGGCCTGACGGGCTTCATCCGCGATGGCGAGTATGCTAGCAGGCGAACATGGGTATCGGGACACGCCTTGTGATCGCGCTCGCGACGGCCGCCGCTGTGACGGCCGTTGGCGCGTCCGCGCATGCCGAGATCATTCAAAAGCCCGCCATGTCGGTCTCGGCCAAGGACGGCCGCTTCGCCGGCTATTCGGCGGCCCTGCCGCTGGATCTTTCCACCGACACCGAGAAGGTCGCCCTGACCGTCAGGACGGCGGGCACGCTCGAAAATCCGACCTACGACTTCGACCTCAACCTGACGCAGAAGCCCGATGACAGTCGCATCGGCCAGCGGGCCCTGGCGGTCGGCGCCTCGTGGAACGACCGCGAGGCCAGGCTGCGCTCATCGATGTCGAAGATGTTCGGCTTCGGCCTGCTGCCACGCGCCAACTATGTCCGCTTCTCGATGGACATGGACGCCAGTCAGGCCATCGCCGTGCCAGGCAAGATCCCGGTGGCCCGCGCCAATATCCGCTCGTCGCTGACCCTGGAAGGGCGGCCGATCGGCTCGATCGCCCTGGGCGGCGGCTCGACCGGCGAAGAGGGCATCGACCTTTCGCTGACCCGGCCGTTCGACATTCCGGCCGAGATTACCGTCAGCCTGCGCGGGTCGCCCACGCGGGGGATCAACGCCCGCGACGAATGGCGGCTGCAGGACGCCCGCGCCATGGTCAAGCTGGTGAAGGCGAGCTGGTAGCCTCAAGCTTGCCGGTCTTGGCCTTCTTGGCCGTCACCTCAGCGAAACGCTTCAGATAGTCCGGGTTCTCGGTGCCCATCAGCCTGTCCCACCAGGTGAAATAGAGGCCGTAATTCCAGCCCGCCTGGGCGTGGTGCAGGTCATGATGGGTCACGGTCGTGATCCAGGGCAGCAGCGGCCGGCCGTCCTTGCGGGCGGGGAACAGCTCGTAGCCCGAATGGCCGAGGGTGTTGCGGACGATCTGATGCAGCATGAACAGCCCGATCACCGGCCACTGCGTCGGGACCAGGATCATCCACAGCGGCACGAACACGCCGTTGATGAAGGCTTCGCCGAGATCGAAGCTGTAGGCGGTGAACGGCGAGGGGTTGTTCGACCGGTGGTGGCGTCGGTGGAAGGCCCGAAATAGGCGACGGTCGTGGATCAGCCGGTGCGTCCAGTAGAACCAGGCGTCGTGGGCGACGATCATCAGCACGAGGCTGGTCCAGAACCAGGCCGGGCCCCACCCCTTCGCGATGTACGGTCCCGGCAGCCAGCCGGCGCGAAACAGAGCGAAGGTCAGCAGGCCCACGGTCGAAAAGATCATGATCGAGCGGATCGAGGTCAGGAACTCGATCAGCAGCTGGCGCGCGGCCGGTCGGCCATCGCGGATCTTGCGGCCCGCCAGCGGCGCGGCCAGCAGGACCCACAGGACCAGCCAGACGCTGACCGAGAAGGTGACGTAACGGGTGACGTCGACCTGCATGGCGTCGAGCCAATTGCGGGCGAACGGGAGGAGGGGGGCGAGCAGTTGGGACGCCATCGGAGGCTCCTGGGCGGTGAGAGACCTCGCCAGGGAAGCGGCCCGGCCTTCGACCGTCTCGCCGGGTGCGAAATCAGGCCCGCTTGTCGGCTTTCGACGCGTCTTCGCCGGTTTCGACCAGCCGCAGGCGCGGGATGGCCGGCGTGGTTTCCTGACGCCAAGCTGTCGGCGTGACGCCGGCGGCGGCGCGGAAGGCGCGGTTGAACGGGCCCAGCGAGGCGAAGCCCAGCTCATAGGCGATGGTCGAGACCGACTTCAGCGCCTGCTCGGGATCGGCCAGGGCGATCTTGGCCGCCGCGATCCGCCGGCCGTTGACGTAGTCGGCGAAGTTGCGGTGGCCCAGCACGCCGTTGATCAGCTTGCGCAAGCGGTGCTCGGGCGCCCCGACCAGGGCGGCCAGGGTCCCGATCGACAGGTCCTCGCCGCGCCAGACCTCGTTCTCGTTCATGGCCTTGTCCAGGCGCGCCAGGACGAGGCGGTCGGCGGGGGTGAGGTCCAGCATCTCCACCGGCTTGGGTTCGCGCACGTCATCCGCCGCCGGCGCGGCCTGGACCAAGGCAGGCTCGGCGCGCAGCAGGACGAGAGCCGAGCCGATTCCGAGACCGGCCAGGGCCAGGGCCTGGGCCATGCTCGGCAAGACGGGGCCGTGGCCGAACCCGAAATCGCACAGGGTCTGGATGAACATATAGCCCGTCGCCGCGGCCGCGATCGGCGCGCGGAGCCGGCGGCGGCGTTCGACCAGGTCCGTTTGCCAGCCTTTCCAGGCCATCAGCAGGATGTGGACCATCAGCACGACCGAGAAGGCGGCGCACAGCAGCCAGACGGCTCCGCGCGCTGGAGACGGCGGCAGAAACGCACCGGCGGCCCACAAGGCCAGGGTCGCGCCGGGGATGGCGAAGCGCCAGGACGGGATCTTGGGCTCGTCCTCGAACAGGACCGAGCAGAACAGCCAGAACAGGCTCGTCGCGGACGCGGCCATGGCCCAGGTGACCAGGCTGAAGTGGCGATGCGCGGTGTAGTAGAACTGGTTCTCGACGACGTGGGCGATGGCGCAGGCCATCAAGGCGACCCCCACCCAACGGGCCGGCGTCAGGCTCCGGCTGGCGGCCAGGGCCACGCCGGTGGCGGCGAAGGCGCCGATAGCGACACCTCTCGCGGCGATCTCTAGGGAGGCGGGATCGGTCATGCCCGATCATCTCTCCAAGCGCGCGCGACCCTCAAGCCGCGCGGCTGGTCGAAACCCGAAAAGCTTGGCTACTTCTTGTGGGCGGCGTTGTAAGCCTTCACCGCGTCCATGGTTTGGGTCACGTGGCCGGCGAAGTTGCCGTCGGTGTAAGCCATCAGGATCTTGTGGTCCGGGGCGATCACGTACGAGGTGCGGTTCGACCATTCGGGCTTCTGCGACAGCACCACGTCATAGTTCTTGACCAGGGCGGCGTCGGCGGCGGCCACCGCGAACTTGTCGCGGCAGTGCTCCTTGGAGAAGTCCTTGATGCGGTCGACATTGCCGGCCGTGACGCCGATCACCGTGGCGCCCAGCTTTTCAAATTCGGGGGTGGCCTCGGCGAACTCGTGGGCCTCGGCCGTGCAGCCGGCGGTGTAGGCGGCCGGGAAGAAGTACAGCACCACCGGTCCCTTCTTCAGGGCCTTGGCCAGCTTGAAGTCGAAGTCCTTGCCGGCCAAGGCGGCCTTGGCGGTGAACTCGGGAGCCTTGTCGCCGACCTTCAGCGCGGCCAGGGCGGGGGAGGTTGCGGCCAGGGCGAGGGCGGCCGCGGCGATACCGGCGAGCAGACGAGGCATCAAAAAGGCTCCAGCGGGGGGATGTTTACGGTCACGTCTTGGATAACCCCATTCTCCCGTCTTCCAAACCGCTACCTTCGTCGTTACCTGCCCTTACAGACATTGGGGAGAAGACGATGGCGCTGGGCGAGTCCGAGGTTCCGACCCTGGCTGAGTGGGCTGGCGGCCCGGCAAGGTTCAAGACCCTGTTCGAGACCTTCTACGCCAAGGTGCCGGATGACCCGATCCTGGCCCCGGTCTTCGCCCACATGGACCCCCGGCACGCCGAACACGTGGCGGCGTTCGTTGGCGAGGTGTTCGGCGGGCCCAAGACCTATACCCAGGCTGGCGGCGGACACGCCGCGATGATCCGCAAGCACATGGGCCGGCATCTGACCCAGGAGCAGCGCCGGGCCTGGGTGGCCCTGATGCTGGCCACCGCCGACGAGGTCGGGATGCCCGACGATCCGGAATTCCGCGCCGCCTTCGTGGGTTATCTGGAATGGGGCACCCGCCTGGCGGTGATCAACTCGGCCGCGGGCGTGCCCGAGCCCGAGGGCGAGCCGCCGATGCCGGTCTGGGGTTGGGGACCGCCCGGAGGGCCGTGGCTAGGGTGAGAAGACGGGGCCGACTTGCCGCCCAGGCCCCTTTGGCCTAACCCTCCGCCCCTTGAATCTAGTTGAGACGGAGCGGGCCATCATGAGCATCGCCTTCATTTTCCCCGGCCAGGGCAGCCAGTCGGTCGGCATGGGCGTCGATCTCGCCCAGGCCTTCGCCGCCGCCCGCGAGGTGTTCCAGGAAGTCGACGACGCCCTGGGCCAGAAGCTGTTCGCCCTGATGAAGGACGGGCCCGAGGGCGACCTGACCCTGACCGAGAACGCTCAGCCGGCCCTGATGGCCGTCAGCCTGGCCGTGACCCGCACGCTGGAGAAGGAGTTCGGGATCGGCATTGATCGCGCCGCCTTCGTGGCCGGTCACAGTCTCGGCGAATACTCGGCCTTGGCCGCCGCCGGCGCCATCACCCTGGCCGACACCGCACGTCTGCTGAAGCTGCGCGGCCAGGCCATGCAGCGCGCTGTGCCGGTGGGCGAGGGCGCGATGGCTTCGCTGATCGGTCCCAAGACCGACCTGGCCCTGGCCGAAGCCGCCGCGGCCGCCGGCTCGGAAGTCGGGGTCTGCGTCGTGGCCAACGACAACAACAACGGCAATGTGGTGATCTCCGGCGCCAAAGCCGCCGTGGATAAGGCCATCGAGAAGGCCAAGGAACTGGGCGCGCGGGCCATTCCGCTGAACGTCTCGGCCCCGTTCCACTGCCCGCTGATGCAGCCGGCCGCCGACGAGATGGCCGAGGCGCTCGCTCGCACCACCATCATCGCCCCGCGCGCGCCGCTGGTCGCCAATATCACCGCCGCGCCGGTCCACGACCCGGACGTCATCCGCAAGCTGCTGGTCGAGCAGGTCACCGGCCGCGTCCGTTGGCGCGAGAGCATGACCTGGCTGGCTGCCGACGGCGGCGTCACGCGTTTCGCCGAGGCCGGCGCCGGCAAGGTGCTGTCCGGCATGGCCAAGCGCATCGCCCCGGACGCCGAGGCGACCCCGCTCAATACGCCCGCCGATCTCGAAGCCTTCGCGGCGTCGCTTTAGAAACTGTCATCCCGGGCGAGCGCGTAGCGCGGCGACCCGGGACCGCAACAAGCGCCGGCGTGTCCGGCGGTCCCGGCTCTTCGGCCGGGATGACAAATTTGGACTGGGAGACCCAACCATGTTCGACCTCACCGGCAAGACCGCTCTCGTCACCGGCGCCACCGGCGGCATCGGCGGCGCCATCGCCCGCGCCCTGCACGGCCAAGGCGCCCATGTCGTCCTCTCGGGCACCCGCGAATCGGCCCTGGCCGAGCTGAAGAGCGAACTGGGCGAGCGCGTCTCGACCGTGGTGGCGAATCTCTCGGACGCCGAAGCTGTCGATGGCCTGGTCGCCAAGGCCGAAGAAGCCGCCGGCGCGCCGCTGGACATCGTGATCGCCAACGCCGGCATCACCCGCGACGGCCTGATCGTCCGCATGAAGGACGAGGACTGGGAGACCGTGATCAAGGTCAATCTGGAGGGCTATTTCCGCCTGTCGCGCGCCGCCGCCAAGGGCATGATGAAGCGCCGTAGCGGTCGTATCATCGGCATCACCTCGATCGTGGGCGTCACCGGCAACCCCGGCCAGACCAACTACGCCGCCTCCAAGGCCGGCATGATCGGTTTCTCCAAGGCCCTGGCCCAGGAACTGGCCAGTCGTGGCGTGACGGTGAACTGCGTGGCCCCTGGTTTCATCGCCAGCCCGATGACCGATGCGCTCAACGAGCAGCAGAAGGCGGGCATCCTCTCGACGATTCCGGCCGGCAAGCTGGGCGAAGGGAGCGATATCGCCGCGGCGTGCGTTTTCCTGGCCAGCGATCAGGCCGGCTACGTCACCGGGCAGACCTTGCACGTCAACGGCGGCATGGCCATGATCTAAAACCGCCGTTCCTCCTTCGGTCTGCCGCTAGCAAGCCGAAAAGGAACGTGATAGGCGGAGCCCGACAATTCCTGCGAATAGCGTGGCTTGCCTCGCTGTTCATGGGCCGAAAATTTCTTAAGCGAGGGACTAACAGAATGTCCGACATTCTCGAGCGCGTGCGTAAGATCGTCATCGAACACCTGGATGCCGATCCCGAGAAGGTCACCGAGAAGGCTTCCTTCATCGACGACCTGGGCGCCGACAGCCTCGACAACGTCGAGCTGGTGATGGCGTTCGAAGAAGAGTTCGACATCGAAATCCCGGACGACGCCGCCGAGCACATCCAGACGGTTGGCGACGCCGTGAAGTTCATCACGGAAAAGACCGCCTAATCAGGCGTCGAGTTCGCTAGTCGAACCTGACCATTTCCGCCGCGTCGCACGGGCTCTTGCCATCGTGCGCGCGGCGGTTTTCGTTTGAGGCCAAGATTCGCGGCTGGCGCGGCTAGGGGCTATCCCCGGATGCAGCGTCCCGCACGAAGGTTTGGGAGTGATCCATGCGTAGAGTCGTTGTCACGGGTATCGGCCTGCTGACCCCTCTGGGCCAGGGCGTCGACATCACCTGGAAGAACATCCTGGCCGGCAAGTCCGGCGCGAACCGCATCACGGCCTTCGATCCGACCGAGTATGCGTGCCAGGTGGCCTGCGAGGTTCCGCGCGTCGACGGGCGCGGCGGCGGCGGCCCCGACGTCGAGGGCTCGTTCAACCCGGACCTGACCATGAGCCCGCGCGACCAGAAGCGCGTGGACGATTTCATTCTGTATGGCATCGCCGCCGCCGACGAGGCCATCAAGGATTCGGGCTGGGTCCCGGAGACCGACGAGGACAAGTGGCGCACCGGCGTCATCCTGGGCTCGGGCATCGGCGGCCTGTCGACGATCGCCGACACGGCCCTGGAGCTGGAGGCCAAGGGTCCGCGCCGGGTCAGCCCGTTCTTCATCTCCTCGGCCCTGATCAACCTCATTTCGGGTCAGGTCTCGATCAAGCATGGCTTCAAGGGCCCCAACCACGCGGTGGTGACGGCCTGCGCCACCGGCGCCCACGCCATCGGCGACGCCATGCGGCTGATCAAGTACGGCGACGCCGACGTGATGGTGGCCGGCGGTGCGGAAGCGGCGGTCTGCAAGGTTGGCATCGCCGGCTTCATCGCCTGCCGCGCCGTGTCCACCGACTGGAACGCCACGCCCGAGAAGGCCTCGCGTCCCTACGACAAGGACCGCGACGGCTTCGTCATGGGCGAGGGCGCCGGCGCCCTGGTGCTGGAAGAGTACGAGCACGCCAAGGCGCGCGGGGCCAAGATCTATGCCGAGGTCGTCGGCTACGGCCTGTCGGGCGACGCCCACCACATCACCGCCCCGTCGGAAGACGGCGAAGGCGGCGGCCGCGCTCTGGCGGCGGCGATGAAGGACGCGGGCCTGAAGCCCTCGGACATCGACTACGTCAACGCCCACGGCACCTCGACCATGGCCGACGGCCTCGAGGCCGGCGCGGTGGAACGCTTCCTGGGCGACCACGCCAAGAACGTCGTCATGTCCTCGACCAAGTCGATGACCGGCCACCTGCTGGGCGCGGCCGGCGCGATCGAGGGCATCTTCTCGATCCTGGCCATCCGCGACCAGATCGCCCCGCCGACCATCAACCTCGACAATCCGGACGTCCACGTCGCCATGAACCTGGCGCCGAACAAGGCCGTGCCGATGAAGATCGACGTGGCCGTGTCCAACAGCTTCGGCTTCGGCGGCACCAACGCCACCGTCGTGTTCAAGAAGGTCACGTGAGCAAGAAGACGCCGCCTCGCGCCCGCGCGCCCAAGGGGCCCCAGAGGGCCAGAACCGCCCGTCGCGAGACGGCGTCGCTAGGGCGCCGCCTGGTTCGCGCCCTGTTCGGCGCGGTCACGACGCTGGTCGTGGTCGGCATGGTGGCCATCCTCGGCGCGGCCTGGGTCTATCAGGGCCCCGGTCCCGCCGCCAAGGCCGGCGACAAGACGACGGTGATCCTGCGCAAGGGCGCCAGCCTGCCGGAGATCGCCGCCAGCCTGGAGCGGGGCGGCGTCATCCGCTCCTCGTCGATCTTCATGACCGCCGCCAAGGTCACCGGCGCGGCCCGGACCTTGAAGGCCGGCGAGTACGAGTTCGGTTCGCGCGCCTCGATGGCCCAGGTGCTGGACGCCGTCCGCCACGGCCGCATCGTCCGCCACTGGATCACCGTGCCCGAGGGCCTGACCTCGGACATGGTCATGGACATCCTCACCAAATCCGACGTGCTGACCGGCAGCGCCGCGACCCCGCCCGAAGGCGCGATCCTGCCCGAGACCTACGAGGTTCAGCGCGGCGAGGACCGCGCCGCCGTCCTGCAGCGCATGATGGACGACCGCGACAAGCTGCTGAACCAGCTGTGGGCCAACCGCGTCCAGGGCCTGCCGTTCCAGACCAAGGACGAGGCCGTCACCCTGGCCTCGATCGTCGAAAAGGAGACCGGCCTGGCCTCGGAGCGTCCGCGCGTGGCCGCCGTGTTCGTCAACCGCCTGCGCACCGGCATGCGCCTGGGGTCGGACCCGACGATCATCTACGGCATCTCGCGCGGCCGGCCGTTGGGCCGGGGCATCCGCCTGTCGGAGCTGCAGCGCCCGACGCCGTACAACACCTATCTGATCGCCGGCCTGCCGCCGACGCCGATCGCCAATCCGGGCCGCGCGGCCCTGGCGGCGGTGCTGAACCCGGCCAAGACCGACGACCTCTATTTCGTCGCCGACGGCACCGGCGGCCACGTGTTCGCCTCCACCCTGGAGCAGCACAACGCCAACGTCGCCAAGTGGCGGCAGATCGAGCGCGACCGCGCGGCCGACGCGCCGGTCAAGCCGGCGGGGGACTGAAAACCATGGCGCTCTCGGGGATGACGGGTTTCGCCCGGGTCGAAGGCGCGCACGGCGCCTGGACCTGGGCGGTCGAGGCGCGCAGCGTCAACGGCCGCAACCTCGAGACCCGCTTTCGTGGCCCGCCGGGCTTCGAGAGCCTAGAGCGCGCCGCTCGTGACGGCTCGCAGGCCCGCTTCCAGCGCGGCCAACTGACCGTCAACGTCCAGGCCAAGCGGGCCGAGACCTCGGGCGAGACCCAGGTCAATGTCGCCGCCCTGGAACGCTACCTGACCGCCGGCGGGCCCTATGTCGCCACCGGCATGGTCGCCAAGCCCACCCTGGACGGCCTGCTGGCTCTGAAGGGCGTCATCGAGGCGCGCGAGGACGAGGACGACGCCGAGACCCGCGCTACCATCGAGGCGGCCATGGCGGCCTCGATCGCCCAGGCTCTGGACGGCCTCAAGGCGGCGCGGCTGGAGGAGGGCGCGGCCCTGGATCCGGTGCTGAACGGCTTGGTCGACCGCATCGAGGCGCTGACCAACCAAGCCGAAGGCGAGGCCGCCGGTCAGCCGGCGGTGCTGAAGGAGCGCTTCGCCCGCCGCATGGCCGAACTGGTCGGCGAGGCCGCCAGCGAGGAGCGCATCGTCCAGGAAGCCGCCGCCCAGGCCGTGAAGGCCGACGTGCGCGAGGAGCTGGACCGCCTGATCAGTCACATCGCCGGCGCGCGGGCCCTGCTTTCGAGCGAGGGCGCGTCGGGCCGCAGGCTCGACTTCCTGTCCCAGGAATTCATGCGAGAATCCAATACCCTCTGTTCGAAATCGGCCCTGACCGCCCTGACCGCGATCGGTCTTGAGCTGAAGGCCGTGATCGAGCAGTTCCGCGAGCAGGTCCAGAACGTTGAATAAGCCCCATCATCCCCATCGCGGCCTTCTGCTGATGGTCGTCGCCCCCTCGGGCGTCGGCAAGACCTCGCTGACCCGCCGTCTGGTGGCCGACCACAACGACCTGCACCTGTCGATCAGCGCCACGACCCGCGACCCGCGGCCGGGCGAGCACGACGGCCGCGACTATCACTTCGTCAGCCGCGACAAGTTCCAGGCGATGATCGACCAGGACGCGTTCCTGGAGTGGGCCGAGGTCTATGGCAACTATTACGGCAGCCCCAAGCCGCCGATCATGCAAGCGCTAGAGCGAGGCGAAAGCGCCCTGTTCGACATCGACTTCCAGGGCGCCATGAAGGTTCACGCCCAGGCCCGGGAAGACAGCGTGCTGGTCTATATCCTGCCGCCGTCGCTGGCCGAGATGAGCCGCCGACTGCACGCGCGCAGCCAGGACAGCGAGGAGGTGATCCATCGTCGTCTCGCGCGCGCCAAGGACGAGGTCGCCGACTGGGAGCGCTTCGACTACGTCATTCTGAATGAGGATTTCGACCGGGCCTATTCGGACCTGGCCCACATCTATCACGCCGAGCGTCTCAAGCGGGCGCGTAACCCGTGGATCGGCGGCCTGGTGGGCGATCTTCTGAAGGAAGAGATCTAGCGGCGAGCCAAGGCCCGCCGCCAGGACCTCGCGGCTTAGAGCGTGGCAGCCGAAAGTGTGAGCGGTTTCGGCG
>NZ_JBFUJD010000013.1:0-79289 GCF_056401555.1 Caulobacter sp. P4_E5 | reverse complement strand
GTCCACAGCCTTGATGGAGACCCCATGGCTCGCGCGAAGATCGCCCTTATCGGCGCCGGCATGATCGGCGGCACCCTGGCCCATATCGCCGCTCGGGAAGAGCTGGGCGACGTGATCCTGTTCGACATCGCCGAGGGCACGCCCCAGGGCAAGGCTCTGGACATCGCCGAAGCCTCGGCCGTGTTCGGCAAGGACGTGACCCTGAAGGGCGCCAACGCCTACGAGGACATCGCCGGCGCCGACGTCTGCATCGTGACCGCCGGCGTGCCGCGCAAGCCGGGCATGAGCCGCGACGACCTGCTGGGCATCAACCTGAAGGTCATGAAGGCCGTCGGCGAAGGCATCAAGGCCCACGCCCCGAACGCCTTCGTCATCTGCATCACCAACCCGCTCGACGCGATGGTCTGGGCCCTGCAGCAGTTCTCGGGCCTGCCGAAGGAAAAGGTTATCGGCATGGCCGGCGTCCTGGACTCGGCCCGCTTCGCCTACTTCCTGTCCGAAGCCACCGGCGTGTCGGTCGAGGACATCCACGCCTGGACCCTGGGCGGTCACGGCGACGACATGGTCCCGATGGTCCGTCACTCGACGGTCGGCGGCCTGCCGCTGCCGGAACTGGTCAAGCAAGGCTGGCTGACCCAGGAGAAGCTGGACGCCATCGTCGATCGCACCCGCAAGGGCGGTGGCGAGATTGTCGCCCTGCTGAAGACCGGCTCGGCCTTCTACGCCCCGGCCGAGAGCGCCATCGCCATGGCCACCTCGTACCTGAAGGACAAGAAGCGCGTCCTGCCGTGCGCCACCTACCTGACCGGCCAATACGGCCTGTCGGGCCTGTACGTCGGCGTGCCGGTGGTCATCGGCGCCGCTGGGGCCGAGAAGATCGTCGAGTTCGAAACCAACGACGCCGAAAAGGCGATGTTCGCCAAGTCGGTCGAGTCGGTGCAGGGCCTGATGGAAGCCTGCAAGGCCATCGACGGCTCGCTGAAGTAAGCTTCGGCGTTTCGCGGAAACGAGAAGGGCGGCTCCTCGCGGGGCCGCCCTTTTTCTTTGCGCCTCAACTTGCCCCCTCCGGATGCTGCGCATCCTCCTCCCCCGGAGGGGGAAGAAGGAAACACGGCGATCTTCTTCCCCCTCCGGGGGAGGAGCGCCGAAGGCGCGGAGGGGGCCAGTGAGGATGGCCTATTGCGCCGGGTCGCCCGGTTCCTGGGAGATCTCCTCCAGGGTCTTGCCGACCTGCTTGGCGCCATAGTCCTTGGCGACGTCGCCCAGGGACAGGATGCCGGTCAGCTTGCCGGCGTCGTCCAGCACGATCAGGCGGCGGACCTGGTTGCTGGCCATCTTGGCGGTGGCGTCGGCCAGGATGTCGTCTTCCCTCACGCTCAGCACCTCGCCGTCGGACATGGCTTCCGAAATGGGGCCGTCGAAGCTGCGGCCTTCGGCGACCACGCGCAGGACGATATCGCGGTCGGTGACCACGCCCACCACCTTGCCGTCGTCGACCACGGGGACGACCCCGCTCTCGACCCGGGCCATCACCTGGGCGACGTCGCGGATGGTGTCGGTGGGGCGGGCGATCGAGACCTGGCTGGTCATGGCGTCGCTGACTTTCATCGGGGTTCTCCTTTCGGGAGGAAATAGGACCTCCACAGAACCCCGCGCTGCTGGCGTCGTTCCCCCGGTCAGGCGCCCGCCAGCGCGTCGCGGGCCGCCTTGGCCGCGTTGGGCAGGGCGAGACGGTCGCTGAGCGCCACGGCTTCCTCGCGCAAACGCCGGGCCTCGTCCTTGGCCCCGAGCCGCGCCTGGACGTCGGCCAAGGACAGCATCGAATAGGGCAGGAAGACCTGGAAGCCGACGGCGCGACGCAAGTCCAGCGAGCGGGCGTAGAGGTCGCGCGCCGTCTTCAGGTCTCCGGTGTCCTCGGCGACGGCCGCCTCGTGGCGCAGCACATAGGAAAGCTCCAGATCGCACCGGCCGGCCTCGGCGACCTGGCGGGCCTTGGCCAGGGGCGCGGCCGACGCGGCGACCTCGCCGGCGACTTGTGGCATCAGACCGGCGAAGAACAGGGCGTCGGCCTTGTCGCAGGGATCGGTCAGGCCCTCGGCGGCCGCGGCGAAGGCGGGGGCCAGCTGGGTGGCGCCTTTCAGATCGCCCGCCGTCAGGCGAACGAAATAGGCCGAGGTTGTCTCTCTAAGGCTGACCAGCGGCTTGAGATCCGCGTCGGCGCCGGCTTTCAGCGCCATGACCTCGTTGGCCACGGCCGCCTCGTCGGAGCTGGTGCGCCCGACCAGCCGCTGGCTCTGGTGAACCCGCATCTGCTGTAGCAGGAGCTTCAGTCGCGTCCGTTCGGATGGTTGCTCGGCCAGGCCCGCCTTCAACGGCGCAACGGCGGCGTCGAAGTCGGCCGCGTAGCGCGCCGCCTCCGAAGCCTTGATCGTCGCGTCGGGCGTCACGGCGAGGACGGGTGAGGCGGCCATGATCGAGGCCGCGCTCAAGGCGACGCCCAGTGGCGGGAAGGGCGAGCGCATGAGGATCTCCGCTGGCGTACCGACGATATCTAAGGTCTCACGGCGGATCGCCAAGTCTTCACGGCGACGCTTCCGATCGGGAGGCCGGCGGCCTATCTAGGCGCATCCCCCGGACTTCTTGGGGGCCTATTCTCCGGAGCTTCCCATGTCGATCTCGATCCATCAGGCCAGCGTGCCCGTGTTCATCCAGGGCCTGAAGGGTCTGAAGGGCGTGCTGGCCAAGGCCGCCGCCCTGGTCGAGGCCAAGAAGTGGGACCCCGACGCCCTGCTGAAGGCGCGTCTGTACCCCGACATGTTCCCGCTGATCCGTCAGGTGCAGATCGCCACCGACTTCGCCAAGGGCGGCGCGGCGCGCCTGGCCCAGGCCGAGATCCCCGCCTGGGACGACACCGAAACCTCGTTCGCCGACCTGATCGCCCGCGTCGAGCGCGCCATCGCCTTTGTCGAAGGCCTGGATCCGGTCGCCTTCGAGGGCGGCCACGACCGCGAGGTCCAGCTGGTCCGCCGCGGCGAGACCCACACCTTCAAGGGCCTGGACTATCTGCAGGGCCAGGCCATGCCGAACTTCTTCTTCCACATCACCACCGCCTACGCGATCCTGCGCCACAACGGCGTCGAGGTCGGCAAGCGCGACTTCCTGGGTACGGCTTGATCCGGCCTGCCCTCCACACCGATCTCCCCGGCGAAAGCCGGGGCCCAGATCTCGTGGCGCTTGGGATGACTGGACGACCGCGGAGCTCATAGAGGCCGCCCCAGCGCCCCTCCATCTGGATCCCGGCTTTCGCCGGGAAGGTCGGGGTTGAGGGGCGGCTTTGACTCTTCCCGCTTTTTGAGACATAAGCCCCGGCTTCCGGCGCTTTATCAGCAGCGCCTCCACCGTCACGACCCCGGCCTGTTAGCGCAGGATCCATCCGGACGAGGACGGCGAGGACCCCCATCGACGTGATCGTCCATGGGGGCTGATTGCGTTTGGTCTAGTGTTTTAACCAGGGTTCGACATGTTCGACGGCCTTACAGAGCGACTTTCCGGCGTCTTCGAACGTCTCGGCGGTCGCGGCGTGCTGTCCGAGAAGGACATCGACGAGGCGCTGCGCGAAGTCCGCATCGCCCTGCTCGAGGCCGACGTCGCCCTGCCGGTCGTCAAGGACTTCATCAGCAAGGCCAAGGAACTGGCCGCCGGCGAAGCCGTCATCCGTTCGGTCAAGCCGGCCGACCAGGTGGTCAAGATCGTCTATGACGGTCTGGTCGACATGCTGGGCGGCGAGGTCCCGACCGGCCTGACCCTGGCGCTGAACCCGCCGTCGGTGATCCTGATGGCCGGCCTGCAGGGCTCGGGCAAGACCACCACCACCGGCAAGCTGGCCCTGCGCCTGTCCAAGCACGAGCGCAAGAAGGTGCTGGTCGCCTCGCTCGATACCCGTCGCCCGGCCGCCATGGAACAGCTGGCCATGCTGGCCAAGCAGGTGGAGGTCGAGAGCCTGCCGATCGTCGCCGGCCAGAGCGCCGTCGACATCGCCAAGCGCGCCCTGACGGCCGCCAAGCTGGGCGGCTACGACGTCCTGATCCTCGACACCGCCGGCCGCACCACGCTGGACGAGGCGATGATGAGCGAGGCGGCCGAGATCGCCCGCATCGCCACCCCGACCGAAACCCTTCTCGTGGCCGACAGCCTCACGGGCCAGGACGCCGTCCGCACGGCCAAGGCCTTCCACGAGCGCCTGCCGCTGACCGGCCTGATCCTGACCCGCGCCGACGGCGACGGCCGCGGCGGCGCGGCGCTGTCGATGCGCCATGTCACCGGCCTGCCGATCAAGTTCCTTGGCGCCGGCGAGAAGATCGACGCCCTGGACGTGTTCGACGCCCGCCGCGTCGCCGGCCGAATCCTGGGCCAGGGCGACGTCGTGGCGCTGGTCGAGAAGGCCGCCGCCGACCTCGACCATGCCGAAGCCGAGCGCATGGCCAAGAAGCTGGCCAAGGGCCAGTTCGACCTCAACGACCTGTCGTCCCAGCTGGCCCAGATGCAGAAGCTGGGCGGCATGGAAGGCATCATGGGCCTGCTGCCGGGCGTCCAGAAGGTCAAGAAGCAGATCACCGAGAGCGGCATCGACGACAGCGTCTTCCGCCGCCAGCAGGCGATCATCAGCTCGATGACCAAGCTGGAGCGCAAGAAGCCCGACGTTCTGGCCGCCTCGCGCAAGCGCCGCATCGCGGCCGGGGCCGGCGTCGACGTCGCCGAGGTCAATCGCCTGCTCAAGCAACACCGCCAGATGGCCGACATGTTCAAGGCCATGTCCAAGGACGGCGGCAAGAGCATGGCCCGCATGGCCCAGATGATGGGCGGCGGCGACATGGCCCGTTTGAAAACCATGGGCGGGGGCCGCATGCCCCAGCCCGATCCCAATGCAGCGGGAGGCCAAGGCCTCTCGGGGCTGCCCGGTCTGCCGGGCCTCGGGAGTGGCGGCGACGCCAAGCCCAACCCTCTCTCCGGCCTGGGCCTGCCCGGCTTCAACCCGTTCAAGAAATAGAACTTTAGACCAAGGACTACCTCAAATGCTGAAGATCCGTCTCGCCCGTGGCGGCGCCAAGAAGCGTCCGTACTACTCGATCGTCATCGCCGACAGCCACTCGCCGCGCGATGGCCGTTTCATCGAAAAGGTCGGCACCTACAACCCGCTCCTCAAGAAGGACGACCCGGCTCGCGTGACCCTGAAGGTCGAGTCGATCCAGGAGTGGCTCAAGAAGGGCGCCCAGCCCAGCGACCGCGTCGCCCGCTTCCTGGCCGCCCAAGGCCTGACCACCTGGGCCCACGGCAACAACCCGCAAAAGGGCGAGCCGGGCAAGAAGGCCAAGGAACGTTCGGCCGAACGCGCCCAGCGCGACGAAGAGCGCAAGCAAGCCGAAATCGACGCCAAGGCCGCCGCCGAAGCCGAGAAGGCCGCCGCCGCTGAAGCCGCCGCTGCCGCCGCTGCCGCTCCGGCCGTGGAAGAAGCTCCGGTTGAAGAAGCCCCGGCCGCTGAAGTCGCCGCTGAAGAGGCTCCGGCCGCCGAAGCCGAAGCTCCGGCCGCTGAAGAAACCACCGAAGGCTAAGGGTTCCAGCGCCGCTGTCTCATGCGAGGCGGCGGCGCGACTCTGTCCAGACGATGGCTGAATCTCCCGACGAACCGTTGATCCTGGTCGGCCGCGTGGCCGGCGGCTTCGGCGTGCGCGGCGAGGTGCGGATCTCGACCTATACCGAAGAGCCGATGAACATCGCGGCCTTCAAGGCGCTGAAGCGCCAGGACGGCTCGCCGGCCCTGACCATCGCCTCGGCCCGCCCGACCAAGGACGGCGTCGTCTGCCGCTGCGTCGGGATCGACAGCAAGGACGCGGCTGACGCCCTGCGCGGCCTGCGCCTCTACGTCCCCCGTTCGGCCTTGCCCGAGCCCGCCGAGGACGAGTTCTATCTGAGCGACCTGGTCGGCTTGCCGGTCCGCCATATCCAGACCGACATCCTGCTGGGCCGCGTGAAAAGCGTCCAGAATTTCGGCGCCGGCGACATTCTCGAGATCACCCCCGACCTGGGCGGCCCGACCTGGTACCTCCCGTTCACCCGCGAGGCTGTGCCCGAGGTGAAGATCGGCGACGGTGTGATCCTGGCTGACCCGCCCGCCCTGGTGGGCGAACCCGAAGGCCCGTCTTCGGAAGACGTGGCCGAAGACGAAGACCTGGGCGACCGGGACTGACTTCCCGCGAAGGAGCGCCCTTGGCCTCGGAAAAATCGACGTCGGACGGCAAGTGGCGGGTCACGGCCTCGCGCCATGTGCACCGGGACCAGTGGATCAGCCTGCGGGCCGATGACTGCGTCACCGACGAGGGGGCGGTGGTCGCGCCGTACTATGTCCTGGAATATCGCGACTGGGTCGAGGTGGTGGCGCTGGACGCCGACAGCAACGTCCTGCTCATCAAGCAATACCGCCACGGCCTGGGCGATTTCTCGATCGAGCTGCCGGCCGGCGGCATGGATCCGGGTGAGACAGATCCGGTGGCCGCCGCCACGCGGGAGCTGCTGGAAGAGGCGGGCTGCGCCGGGACTTTGACCCTGATCGGCGAGACCCGGCCCAACGCCGGCACCCACTCTAACCGCGTCCATATCGTCCTGGCCCGCGACGTGGTTCGGGTGGCCGAGCCCAAGGACGATCCGGGCGAACGGATCGAGTCGTTCTGGGTCACGACCGCCGAGGCGCTGCGCATGACCCTGGCCGGCGAGATCACCGTGGGCATGCAGGCCGCCTCGCTGCTGCGCGGGCTAGCCGCCGCCGGCGCGGCTCGGATCGAACCCGCTTAAGCCTACTTCCGCACCCGCATCAGGCACTCCTGGGCCACCGAGGCCAGGAGCTTGCCGTCCTTGCTGAACATCTGGCCGCGCACCAGGCCACGGCCTTGCGAGGCGCTGGGGCTGTCCTGGTGGAACAGGGTCCAGTCGTTGAAGTCGAACGGATGGTGGAACCACATGGCGTGGTCCAGGCTGGCGGCCTGCAGGCCCGGCGTCGTCCAGATCAGGCCGTGCGGGCGCAGGGCGCTTTCCATGAACGCCATGTCCGAGGCGTAGGCCAGCGCCGCCTGCTGCATCTTCACGTCGTCGCCTAGCGGGGCCTTGGCCCGCATCCAGACGTTCTTGGTGCCCGACTTCTTCACCGGCGCCACCGGGTTCTGCATGTCGACCCAACGGATATCGACCGGGTTCGGACGTTCGGCCTGGGCCAGCATCTTCGGGTGGATTTGATCGCCCAGGTTTCTCAAGGTCTCGGCGATCGTCGGCAGGGTCTCGGGATCGGGTGCGTCGGGCATGTCCGACYGGTGCTCGAACCCTTGTTCCGGCGTCTGGAACGAGGCCGCCAGGTTGAAGATCTGCTCGCCGTGCTGGATGGCGGCCACCCGGCGCGTGGTGAAGGTGCCGCCGTCGCGGGCCCGCTCCACCTCGTAGAGGACAGGGGCGTTCACATCGCCGGGGCGGATGAAATAGGCGTGCAGCGAGTGGCAGACCCGGTCCGGCACGGTCTTGTAGGCAGCCAGCAGGGCCTGGGCGATGACCAGGCCGCCGAAGATGCGCGGGAAGCCGTCATTGGGACTGACGCCCCGGAACAGGTTCACCTCGATCGGCTCAAGGTCGAGAATGTCGGCGAGGGTCTCGGTCGTCTGCATGGCGCCTGCGATAAGCGTCTGTTTGCGCTGCCGCAAGACGTCACCTTGCGTCACGCCGCCGCGCTCCCCATCGTCAACCGATGCCTTCAGCGCCGCCGATCGTCCACCACCCCGCCTTCCGCGCCGAGATGCCGGCCGGGCACCGCTTCCCGATGGACAAGTTCTCGCGCCTCGCCAACGTGCTGGAAGCCGAGGGCGTGGCGGGTCCGGACGGCTTCGCGCGCCCCGAGTTCGTCGACGCCGAGACCCTGCGGCTGGTTCACACGGAAGACTACGTCCGGGGCGTGATCGAGCTCTCGCTGCCCGCCGACGTGGTCCGGCGGATCGGCATGCCCAACACCGACAGCGTGGCCACCCGCGCCCGGGCGGCGACCGGCGGCACCTTGCTGGCCGCGCGCCTGGCCCTGGAACATGGAATCGCCTGCAACACGGCCGGCGGCAGCCATCACGCCTCGGCCGAGGGCGGAGCGGGGTTCTGCGTGTTCAACGACGTGGCGGTGGCGGCGCGGCGGCTGCAGGCCGAGGGGCGGGTCGGCCAGGTCCTGGTGATCGACCTCGACGTCCACCAGGGCGACGGCACGGCGCGGATCTTCGAGGACGATCGCAGCGTCTTCACGGTCTCGATGCACGCCGAGAAGAACTTCCCGCATCGCAAGGCGGTCAGCGATCTGGATGTCGAGCTGGCCGACGGGACCGGCGACGCGGCGTATCTGGAAAAGCTGGGGGAGATCCTGCCGGCGCTGCTTTCCAGCGTCCGGCCGGACATCGTCTTCTTCAATGCGGGAGTCGATCCGCACGCGGACGACAAGCTGGGCCGGTTGTCGCTGACCGATCAAGGTCTGGAACGACGGGAGGCCTATGTCCTGGGCGCTTGTCTTTCTTCTGGCATCCCCGTGGTCGGGGTCATCGGCGGCGGCTACGACGCGGATATCGATCGTCTGGCGGCTCGCCACGCCATCCTGCATCGGACAGCCAAGTCTTTGTATTCTGGAGAGTCTTTGTAGGTCTCTTTGGCGACCGCTTGGTCGCCATCTCCGTCGGGGCGGCTCTCGCGAGCTACCCGACGGAGGCTAAGCGGCGATCACTTACAGGCTCGAGACGAGCGAACCGGCGATAACGACGAGCGGCAGAACCGCGAGGATGAGCGAGGCGAAGCCGGCGATGGCGTTGGTCTTCATGGTCATGGTCTTGATCCCTGTTTTTGTTGTCCGGCGCCCGTTGGCGTCCGGTGATCAGGGATATAGGTCCGCACCTCGGTTAATGCACGTTACCCTTGCTTCATGACGGCGATTTAAGAAACTTTGTGGCCGCGAAGTCGCATTACCGAGGTGTAATGCGACTGTACAATTTAGTTTCCGGGGAAACTTTATCCTTTGAGACCATCGTTACAGCAAGCCACCGCTACTCTTCGCTAGGCGCCACCAAAAAGAGTCCACGCATCGTCGCGATCGGGGCGGAACGGGTCTCCTGCCAGGCCTCGACGTGGACGTTGGCGATCCGCCGGCCCAGTTTCTTGATGCTGGCGCGGGCGTAGGTGGTCAGCGGACGGCCCGAGCGCAGGTATTCGATCGAGACGTCGATGGTGCGCGGCTGGCGCGTCATCGGCGCGGCGACCGACAGCTGAGCCAGCGCCGTCATCTCCATGAACGCGCCGAGCACGCCGCCGTGGATCGCCGGCAGCATGGGGTTGCCGACGATGTGCTGGGCGAACGGCAGGACGGCAGTCATCTCGTCGCCGGCCAGCTCGGCCCGGATCCCCAGGAAGCGGGCATAGGGGATCGAGTCCAGCATCGAGACCAGGCGGGTGTCGGGCTCGCTCATTGGTCCACGCTCCCGGTCTTGGCGCGCGGCTCGCGCGACGGTTTCAGATTGGCGCCCGGCGTCTTGCCGGCGCTGGAGTCCAGCATGAAGGTCGCCTGGGCGGTGGCCACCGGATCCTCGGGATCGCGGTCGTAGGCGACGGCGCGGACGAAGGCGATCGAGCGGGTCAGTTTGTAGCAATGGGCCCGGGCCAGCACGTCCAGGCCCGGCTCGGCCGGCCGCATGTAGTCGATGCGCAGGTCCAGCGTCGCGATCGAGGTCCAGGTGTCCATCGAGGCATGGACGGCCTGGCCGCTGGCGTGATCGAGCAGGGTGGTCACCACCCCGCCGGCGATGACGCCGGTCTCCGGGTCGCCGACGATCTCGGGGCGATAGGGGACTTTCAGGATCGCGACAGCGTCGCCGATCTCCAGGGTGGTGAAGCCCAGCGCCTTGGCCTGCGGGCTGCCCTCGTTCATCGCCGAGGCGATCAGCCGTATCTGTTCGTTGTCGCTCATGCCTGCTCCTTGACGGGGATAGGCTTAGCGCTTCCCGCGTTGTCATATCCAGACGTGATCAAGCCCGAAGACCTTCTCTGTCCCCGTCCGGGCGGCCTCTACTGCCCGCCGGGAGATTTCTATATCGACCCGGTCCGGCCCGTGGACCGGGCGGTGATCACCCATGGCCATGCCGACCACGCCCGCGCCGGCCATGGTGTGGCGGCGGCGACGCCCGAGACCCTAGCGATCATGGCCGTCCGCTATGGCGAGGACTTCGCCGGCCGCCGCGAGCCGGTCGCCTATGGCGAGACCTTCGCCCGTGACGGCGTCGAGGTGACCCTGGTCCCCGCCGGCCACGTGCTGGGCTCGGCCCAGGCGGTGGTGCGGTGGAAGGGCCTGACCATGGTGGTCTCCGGCGACTACAAGCGCCGCCGCGACCCGACCTGCGCCCGCTTCGAGCCCGTGCCGTGCGACGTGTTCATCACCGAGGCGACGTTCGGCCTGCCCGTGTTCCGCCATCCCGACGACGCGGGCGAGATACGGAGCCTGCTGGCCTCGGTCGAGCAGTTCCCCGAGCGTTGCCACATCGTCGGGGCCTACGCCCTGGGCAAGGCCCAGCGGGTGATCCGACTGCTGCGCGAGGGCGGCTGGGACAGGCCGATCTTCGTCCACGGGGCGCTGGAGCGGCTGAACGAACTCTACGAGGCGCACGGGGTCGCGCTGGGCCCCTTGGCGCCCGCGACGTCCTCCGGACCCAAGGAAGCCTTCGCCGGCCAGATCGTCATCGCTCCGCCCAGCGCCGTGGCAGACCGCTGGTCGCGGCGATTCCCGGATCCCGTCGACTGCTTCGCGTCGGGCTGGATGCGGGTGCGGGCCAGGGCGCGGCAGCGCGGCGTCGAGCTGCCGCTGATCCTCTCCGACCACGCCGACTGGGACGAGCTGACCGCGACCTTGAGCGAGCTGCGGCCCGGCGAGGTGTGGATCACCCACGGCCGAGAGGAAGCGCTTGAGCGGTGGTGTGAGCTGGAGGGCCTGCCGGCGCGGGCGCTGCGGCTGGTGGGCTATGACGAGGAAGAGGGGGAATAGGTCTTGCCCCCTTCGCGCTGACGCGCTCCTCCCCCGGAGGGGGAAGAAGGCGCGCGCTATCCTTCCGCCCGCCTTTGGGGGCGGACGACCGCGAAGCGGTCAGGTGGGGGGAGCCTCGCCCACGTATCGCGCTCTCGGCCGGATCAGCCGCCCCGTCTGCAGCTGCTCGATCGCATGCGCCGCCCAGCCCGCGCTGCGCGCCGTGGCGAACAGGATGAAGGGCGCATCGGGCGGCAATTTCAGCGTCCGCGCCAGG
Source organism: Caulobacter sp. P4_E5 (assembly GCF_056401555.1). NCBI lineage: Bacteria > Pseudomonadati > Pseudomonadota > Alphaproteobacteria > Caulobacterales > Caulobacteraceae > Caulobacter > Caulobacter sp. P4_E5. The sequence continues at coordinate 67,944 of NZ_JBFUJD010000013.1, read as the reverse complement.
CTCACCAGCGCGAAGTCGATGTTGGGCGAGAGGCCCGTCGCCGTTTCCGTCGCTGCGCGCAAATCGGCCAGCAGGGGCGGGGCCACGAAGGCGGCCAGCAGCGCGGCGGCGCGCGGGTCGCCGTCCGGATAGAGCGGGTGGTCGAAGCCCGGCATTGCCGCGCCCCGGGCCAGGCGGGCGGAGACGGCATGGCCGGGGTCTCGACGCTCGGCCTCCTCGACGAAGGCCTCGACCCGGGCGGCCATCCCTCCATGCAACGGACCTGACAGGGCCGAAAGCCCCGCCAGGCAGGCCGCCGACAGCGAGGCCCCGGTCGAGGCCGCCACGCGGGCGGCGAAGGTCGAGGCGTTCAGCTCGTGGTCGGCCAGCAGCACCAGGGTCCGGCGGACGAGATCGGCACCGGCCGCATCCAGCCCCCAGGCGGCGGCGAAGCGGGCGTGGGCCAAGCCTTCGCCGGTCTGGCCCGTGGCGGCGTCGACCACGGCCTCCAGCAGATCGGCGGCCTCCATGGCCAGGGCCAGGGGCGCGCGGCCGCGAGCGGGCGGTTCGCGGCCGGCTCTCGTGGCTAGGGTCAGGAACAGGCGGGCTCGAGCGCTGTCGGCGGGCGGAGGCTCGGCGCGCCGGACCGACTTCAGCGCGGTCCCATGACCGCCGCGCAGCAGGCGAGCGACGTCCTCCAGGCTGGCGGTTTTCGCCAGCTCGGCGGCGTCCTGGCCGCGATACCACAGGCGCCCGCCGGCCACGGTGGTGATGGCCGAAGGCAGCACCGGCTCGCCCCAGGCGATGGCCTCGGCGGCGACGTCGGCGGCGCGGCGGCCACGCGCTTTCTTCTGGGCCAGGGCCGCGACGTCCGAGGCGCGATAGAGGCTGCGGCGCGGATCCCCTGGATGGGCGGCGGCTTCGATCCGGCCCCGGCTGACATAGGCGTACAGGGTCTGCGGCCGGATCCCCAACCGCTCCAGAACCTGATCCGCATCCAGCCAATCCACCATATAGATTGATTATATTGATCAAGATTGACGATCAAGGGTCTTGAGCGCTTTTCAACCTCACGAAAGGAGACCGCACATGTCCGATGGTCTTGAAGGCGTCGTCGCCGCCCGCACCGTTCTGTCCGACGTCGACGGCGCCAAGGGCCGCCTGGTGATCCGGGGTTACGCCGTCGAGGATCTGTCAGGCCGCACCCGCTACGAGGAAGCCGCCCACCTGCTGTTCGACGGCTTCTTCGAAGACGCGCCGTCCGACCTCGCGCCAGCTCTGGGTCAGGCCCGGGTCCGCGCCTTCGCCGAGGTCGCCGCCCTGGACGAAGGCCTGGCGCGCCGCGATCCGGTCGAGGCGATGCGGGCCCTGCTGGCCCGGCTGCCGGATAGCGACGACCTGCCGACCGCCCTGCTGCTGATCGCCGCCCCGGCCGTCTTCACGCCCGCCGTGCTGCGCGTCGCCGCCGGCCAGAGCCCGGTCGCCCCCGATCCGGCCTTGTCGCACGCCGCCGACATCCTGCGGATGACGCGCGGGGCGCCGGCCACCGACGCCGAGGCCGCCGCGCTCGACGCCTATCTGGTGACGGTCTGCGACCACGGCTTGAACGCCTCGACCTTCGCCGCCCGCGTGGTGGCCTCGACGCGAGCGGGCCTGACCTCGGCCGTGCTCGCGGGACTGTCCGCGCTGAAGGGCCCGCTGCACGGCGGCGCGCCGGGTCCGGTAATCGAGATGCTGGACGAGATCGGCGCGCCCGAGAACGCGCGGCCCTGGCTGGAGAAGGCCCTGGCGCGCGGCGACCGGCTGATGGGCTTCGGCCACCGGATCTACCGCGTCCGCGACCCGCGCGCCGACGCCCTGAAGGCGGCCGTGCGCAAGCTGGCGGCGGCTTCCGGCGGCCTGCCCGGGCGCCTGGTGTTCGCCGAGGCTGTCGAGCGGGCGGCGCTAGAGATCCTGCGCGAGCACAAGCCTGACCGGGCGCTGGACACCAATGTCGAATTCTACACGGCGCTGCTGCTGGAGGCCCTGGGCCTGCCGTCGGCCAGCTTCACCTGCGTGTTCGCCATGGGCCGCGTCGCCGGCTGGCTGGCCCACGCCCGCGAGCAGTTGGCCGGCGGGAGGTTGATCCGGCCGCAGTCGATCTATGTGGGGCCGGAGGCGCGGGCGGCGGCGGCGTAAAGAGACCAGCGCGGCGGCTTAGAACATCCCCATCCTCGTCATCCCGGGCGGCGTAGCCGACCCGGGACCCAGGGGCGGGCGCACTGCGGTTGCCCCTGGGTCCCGGCGCTCCGCTTCGCTGCGGCCGGGATGACGAACTTTGATGGAACGAGGTAATAGGGACCATGTCCCTGTCCGCCGCCTCTCCCGAGACCCGCGCCGCCACCCGCAACGTCGCCCTGCTGTCGGTGGCGACGGCGGCGATCCTGATCGTGGTCAAGGGCATCGCCTGGCGAGCCAGCGGATCGGTGGCCATCCTGGCCTCGCTGTCGGACTCGGCCCTGGACCTGGTCGCCTCGCTGATCACCGTCTACGCCGTGCGCTACGCGGCCGTGCCGCCGGACGCCGAGCACCGCTTCGGCCATGGCAAGGCCGAGGCCTTTTCCAGCCTGATGCAGGGCGGCTTGGTCTTCGCGTCCGGCGCCTTGATTGGGCGGGAGGCCATTTCGGCCCTGCTGCATCCGCGCCCGGTCGAACACGGCCTGGCCGGCGTGATCGTGATGGGGATCTCGATCGCGCTGACCCTGGGCCTGATCACCGCCCAGACCCGGGTGCTGAAGGCCAGCGGCTCGATCGCCATCGCCGGCGACCGGGCCCACTACGCGGCCGACCTGGCATCGAACGCCGTGGCTCTGCTCGGGGTCGCGGCCGCCGCCTGGCTGGGGCTGTCGTGGGTCGACGCCGCGGCGGGCCTGATCGTGGCGCTGTGGCTGATCTGGGGGGCGGTCGGCGTGTTCCGCGAAGCCTCGGCCCAGCTGATGGACCGCGAGCTGCCCGAGGTCGAGCGCGAACGGATCGTCGCCCTGGCCGTCGCCGACCCGCGGGTGCTGGGCGTCCATCAGCTGCGCACCCGCGCCTCGGGACCCTATGTCCACATGCAGATGCACGCCGACCTCGCCGCCGACATCTCGCTGGCCGAGGCGCACAGCATCATCGTCGCCGCCGAGAATCGGCTGCTGGAGGCCTTCCCGTCGGCCGACATCATCATCCACCCCGACCCGCGGGGGCTGGCCGAGAAGCACGGCGGCGTCTTCTCCGAGAGCGTCGAGGGTTGAGTTTTCGGGGCGTGAGGGTACGGAACTCCGTATGACCGACACGCTCGCCGACCTGCCCCGCGCCTTCGCCGGCAAGACCGTCCTGGTGCTGGGCGACGTGATGCTGGACCGCTTCATCTACGGGGCGGTCGACCGCATCTCGCCGGAGGCGCCGGTGCCGGTGATCGCGGTCGAGAAGGAGACGGCCATGCTGGGCGGGGCCGGCAATGTGGCGCGCAACGTCGCCGCGCTCGGCGCCAAGGCAGTGCTGATCGGCCTCGTGGGCCGGGACGACGCCGGCGCGGCTCTGCGCGGCATGATCGACGCCGAGCCCGGCCTGGAGGCCGAGCTGGTGGTCGATGCGGGGCGGCGAACCACCGAGAAGGTCCGCTACATCTCGGGCTCGCACCAGATGCTGCGGGTCGACCGCGAGGATCGCGGCCCCGGCGATGGCGCGGCGCTGCTGGCCGCGTTCAAGGCGCGCCTGACGGCGGCCGACGTGGTGGTGCTGTCCGACTACGCCAAGGGCGTCCTGACGGCCGAGACCGTGCGTGGCGCCATCGAGGCCGCCCGCGCGGCCGGCAAGCCGGTGATCGTCGATCCCAAGAGCCGCGACCTCGCCCGCTACGACGGCGCGACCTTGATCAAACCCAACCGCAAGGAGGCCGCCGAGGCCACCGGGATCGTCGACAACAGCGACGAGGCTTCCGAGGAAGCCGGCGCGGCGATCCTGGCCATGGCGCCGGGACTGGACGCCGCTCTGATCACCCGCGGCGGCGCGGGCATGACCCTGGCGGCGCGCGGGCAAGCGCCGGTCCATCTGCCGGCGACGGCGGTGGAGGTGTTCGACGTCTCCGGCGCCGGCGACACCGTGGCCGCGACCCTGGCCCTGGCCGTGGCGGCCGGCGCCAGCCTGGCGGACGCGGCGCGCCTGGCCAATCTGGCCGGCGGCCTGGTCGTGGCCAAGCTGGGCACCGACGTCGTCACCGCCGGCGAGCTGGCGGCCCGCGCCGGCTCGGCCGAGGGTGAGCCTGGCGAGATCAAGATCGCCGACCGCGACCATGCCCGGCGGATCGTCGAGGGCTGGCGGGCGCGCGGCCTGAAGGTCGGCTTCACCAACGGCTGCTTCGACCTGCTGCATCCAGGTCACGTCTCGCTGCTGTCCCAGGCCAAAACCGCCTGCGACCGGCTGATCGTCGGGCTCAACACCGACGCCTCGGTCTCGAAGCTGAAAGGCCCCAGCCGGCCCGTGCAGAAGGAGACGGCGCGGGCCACGGTGCTGGCGTCGCTGTCTTCGGTGGACCTGGTCGTGCTGTTCGACGAGGACACCCCGTTGAACCTGATCGAGGCCTTCCGGCCCGACGTGCTGGTCAAGGGGGCCGACTACACCGTCGAGACGGTGGTCGGTTCGGACGTTGTCCTGGGCTATGGCGGCAAGGTCGTTCTGGCGGCGCTGAAGCAGGGTCAGAGCACCACCGCCCTGATCGGGCGCATGAACGCGGAATCCTGAACCGAACCGCCGCGCAAAAGCCTGGATTTCCTGACTAAACGCGGTTCAGCAATCTGTTGTTAAGCAAAGCGGCGCATCGCTCTTTCGATGCAGCCTGAGCGCACCTGGGCATGAGCGTCGAACGCACCCTTCACCATTTCCCCCTCGACCCCGCCTCGCGACAGGTGCGTCTGGCGCTGGGCGAAAAGCGGCTGCCGTTCGTCGAGGTCCAGGTCCGCTACTGGGAGGCGCCGCCTGATTTCGCGAGCCTGAACCCGTCGGGCCTGACCCCGGTGCTGGTCGAGACCCGCAACCAGCGCAACCTGGTGGTCTGCGAGACCCGGGCCATTCTTGAGCATGTCGAGGAGACCGAGCCGGAGCCGCCCCTGCTGGGTCGTGACCCGGCCGAACGCGCCGAGGCCCGCCGCCTGCTGCAGTGGTTCGACCGCAAGTTCGACAACGAGGTCAACGGCTTCCTGCTGCACGAGAAGATGGAAAAGCGCCTGCTGCGCATGGGCGCTCCGGACCTGGCGGCGCTGCGCCAGGGCCGCGAGGCGCTGCGGGCTCATCTGGGCTATGTCGACGGGCTGTTGCAGACCCGCGACTGGCTGGCCGGACGGCGCATGAGCCTGGCCGATTTCGCGGCCGCTGCGCACCTGTCGGTGATCGACTATTTCGGCGACGTCCCGTGGAAGGACTTCCCGACCGCCAAGACCTGGTACATGAAGCTGAAGTCGAGGCCGTGCTTCCGGCCGATCCTGGCCGACCGCTGGCCCGGCCTCGCGCCGGCCGCGCACTATGACGACCTCGATTTCTGACCCTTCGCCTGACGCCATCAAGGACGAGATCCGCGCCGAGGCCTTGAGCCTGGGCTTCTCGACCTGCGGCTTCGCCGACGCCGCGGCGGCCTGGCCCAACGGCGAATGGCTGCGCGAGTTCGTCGTGGCCGAGCGGCACGGCGACATGGGCTGGATGGAGGAGACGCTGGAGCGTCGCTCGCACCCTACCGCCATGTGGACGCAGGCGCGGTCTGCGGTGGTGCTGGGCGTCAACTACGGCCCGGACATCGACCCGCTGGAGCAGCTGGCGCGCGCGGACCACGCCGCCATCTCGGTCTATGCCCAGGGCGACGACTATCACGACGTGATCAAGAAGCGGCTGAAGCTGCTGGCCGGCTGGATGCATCGCCGGTTCGGCCAGGACGTGAAGGTGTTCGTCGACACCGCGCCGCTGATGGAAAAGCCGCTGGCCCAGCGCGCCGGCCTGGGCTGGCAGGGCAAGCACACCAACCTGGTCTCGCGCCAGTTCGGCTCGTGGCTGTTCCTGGGCAGCGTGCTGACGACGCTGGACCTGCCGCCGGACGCGCCCGAGGTCGACCATTGCGGCTCGTGCAGCGCCTGCCTGGACATCTGCCCGACCAACGCCTTCCCGGCCCCGCGACAACTGGATGCGCGGCGCTGCATCTCGTACCTGACCATCGAACTGGCGGGGCCCATTCCGGCCGAGTTCCGGCCCGCCTTGGGCAACCGGATCTATGGCTGCGACGACTGTCTGGCGGTCTGCCCGTGGAACAAGTTCGCCAGCCTCTCCAGCGAGGCCAAGCTGCGGGCGCGCGAGCAGCTGCGGCAGCCGTCCTTGGCTGAGCTGGCGGGGTTGGACGATCCGACGTTCCGGGCGCTGTTCTCGAAGAACCCGATCAAGCGGATCGGCCGGGACCGGTTCGTGCGCAACGTACTCTACGCGATCGGCAACAGCGGCGACGCGGGGCTGATGGCGGTGGTCGAGCCGCTGCTCGCCGACCCGGCCCCGGTGGTGCGTGGCGCGGCGGTGTGGGCGGCGCGGCGGTTGGTGGGAGACCAGGCGCTGGCGACGCGGCGTGTCGAGGACGATCCCGAGGTGTCGGCGGAGTGGAGCGCCGAAATAGCTGCTCCCCCGCGAGCGGGGGAGCTGTCGCGGAGCGACTGAGGGGGCTAATGCGGCGTTCGCTCAGCGTGCCCCCTCCGGCCCTCTGGGCCACCTCCCCCACATCGCGGGGGAGGATCTTGGAGCTTTAAGCCTTCAGCGCCGCCTCGACCGCCGCGCGGGCCGCCACGCCCAGGTCCGGACGCTTCAGGGCCAGCGCAACATTGGCCTTCAGCAGGCCGATCTTGTCGCCGCAGTCGTGGGTGACGCCTTCGTAGACATAGGCGTGGAACGACTGTTGGGTCATCAGCTTGGCCATCGAGTCCGTGAGCTGGATCTCGTTGCCCGCGCCCTTCTCCTGGCTGGCCAGCAGTTCGAAGATCTCGGGCTGCAGGATGTAGCGGCCGGCGATCGACCAGTTGGAGGGCGCCGTGCCCTGGGCCGGCTTCTCGACCATGCCGGTCATGGTCGCCAGGCGGCCGTTCACCTCGCCGGGGGCGACGATGCCGTACTTGTGGGTCTCGCTGGCGGGCACTTCCTCGACGCCGATGACGTTGCCGCCGCCGACCTTGTCATAGACCTCGATCAGCTGACCGAGAGCCGACGGGTCGGCGTCGACGATGACGTCGGGCAGCATGACCGCGAACGGCTCGTCGCCGATGATGTCGCGGGCGCACCAGACGGCGTGGCCCAGGCCCAGCGGGGCCATCTGGCGCACGAAGCTCATCTCGCCCGGCCGGGGCAGCTCGTCGCGCAGCTGCTTGAGGATGTCGAGCTTGCCCTTGGCTTCCAGCTGGGCCTCGAGCTCGATCTGGTGGTCGAAATAGTCCTCGATCGCGCCTTTCGAGCGGCCGGTGACGAAGACGAAGTGCTCGATACCCGCCTTGCGGCCCTCCTCGACGATGTAGGACAGGATCGGCCGGTCGACGACGTTCAGCAGTTCCTTTGGCGTGGTCTTGGTGCCCGGCAGAACGCGGGTGCCGAGGCCAGCGACGGGAAGAACGGCTTTGCGGACGGGTTTCATGGACATCTCGCCTGAGTATTCGGGACGCCGTTTCTAGGAGGGCTTTCGGCCGAAAGCCACCATTGTTCCGTGAAATTCCGACTGTACGCGGCTGTGTTCGTTCGGAGATGGAATCCCGCGCGGTCCGTGCTAGCTGGACGGCCAGTTTTCGTCCGAGGTCTTCATGCAACGCCGCGCCCTGCTTCTCACCCTCGCCGCCGCCGGCCTGACCCTGGCCGCCTGCGGTCCCGACAAGAAGGCCCAGGAAAACCTCTCCGTCGCCGACGCCTTCATGGCCAAGAACGGTAAGGAACCCGGCGTCGTCACCCTGCCTCAGGGCCTGCAGTACAAGGTGGTGCGCGAGGGGCCGCAGGGCGGTCAGCACCCGACCCAGGCCGACGAGGTCAAGGTCCACTACGAGGGCAAGCTGCTGGACGGCACGGTGTTCGACTCGAGCTACGAGCGCGGCGTGCCGGCCGTGTTCCCGCTGGACGGCTTGGTGCCGGCCTGGATCATCGCCTTGCAGCGGATGAAGGCCGGCGACGAGTGGATCCTCTATGTGCCGCCGGCCCTAGGCTACGGGGCCGAAGACAAGGGCCCGATCCCGGCCAACAGCGTAATGATCTTCCGCATCGAACTGCTGGACGTGAACCGGTTGGGTCCGGGCAAGCCGAAGGAATAGGGACCGCCGTCATCCCGGCCGCAGCGCAGCGAAGAGCCGGGATCGCGGAAAGCTCAGTGCTTCTGGCGGTCCCGGATCGGCCTTCGGCCGTCCGGGATGACAGTCGTTTTTACACCACCCGCGGCGGGTAACCGCTCTCGCGCAGGGCGTCCATGACTTCCTGGGTGTGCTGGGCGTCGCGGGTCTCGATGGTGATGTCGAACTCTGCGCCCTTGGCCGGGACGTCGAGGGCCAGCCGGTTGTGGTTGACCTCGATGATGTTGGCGCCCATCGCCCCGATCACGTGGGCCACGGTCGACAGCAGGCCCGGACGGTCGTCGCCGATGATCCGCAGGCTGATCAGGCGCTGGGCGCGGACCAGTTCGCGGGTCAAGACCGAGGCCAGCAGGCGGGTGTCGATGTTGCCGCCGCACAGGATCAGGCCGCACTTCTTGCCCCGGAAACGCTCCGGATAGGCCAGGAGCGCCGCCAGCGAGGCCGCGCCAGCGCCCTCGGCGATGGTCTTCTCGACATTGCAGTAAAGGGCCACCGCCTGCTCGATATGCGGCTCTTCCAGCAGCAGCACGTCGTCGATCAGCGGGCGGGTGACGCCATAGGTCAGGTCGCCGACCTGCTTGACCGCCACGCCCTCGGCGATGGTCTGGCCGCCGCAGTGAGCCGCGACGCCGCGCATCTTGGCGGTGAACGACGGGTACATGGCCGGTTCGCAGCCAATGATGCGGATGTCGGGCTTGATCGCCTTGGCCGCCGTGGCCACGCCGCTGATCAGGCCGCCGCCGCCGATCGGCACGGGCAGGATCTCGAGATCCGGCGCGTCCTCCAGCATTTCCAGGGCGATCGTGCCCTGGCCGGCCATGATGTCGTAGTCGTCGAACGGGTGGACGAAGGTCAGGCCCTGCTCGTCGCGCAGCTTGCGGGCGTGAGCGTTGGCGTCGTCATAGGTCTCGCCCTCGATGATCACGGTCGCGCCGAAATCGCGGGTGTGCTGCACCTTCACGAACGGCGTGGTGCGGGGCATGACGATGGTGACCGGCACGCCCAGACGGGCGCCATGATAGGCCAGGCCTTGGGCGTGGTTGCCCGCGCTGGCGGCGATGACGCCCTGCCGCTTCTCGGCCTCCGACAGCAGCATCAGCTTGTTCAGCGCGCCGCGCTCCTTGTAGGCGGCGGTGAACTGCAGGTTCTCGAACTTCACCCACACCTCGGCGCCGGTGATCTTCGACAGGGTGCGCGAGTGGCGGCACGGGGTGCGCTCGATCTGACCCTTCAGGCGGCCGGCGGCGGCTTGGATGGCGGCGAGGTCGAGGGTCATCGGATCAGCACTCTGTCGCGGCGAAGAATGGCCGTGGCGGGGCCTCTAACACGGCCAAGCCGCCAAAACACCCCTTGGGCGCGCGCTCTAGGGCGCTTCCGCCAGCAGGTTTTCTATCGCCGCCCACGCTTGCGGCTCGGTCAGCATCGGCGCGTGGCCGACGCCGGGGACCTCGGCATAGGCCATCGCGGGCGCGGCGGCGCGCATGCGTTCGGCGATGCCCGGGTCGACAAGGTCCGAAATCTCGCCGCGCACCAGCAGCAGCGGCCGGTCCTTGGCCAAGGCGCGGAACAGCGGATACATGTCGGGCGGGGCCAAGGCCTGCCCTCCATTTGGGCCGCCTTCGGCCTGACTTTTCGCGGCCATTTGAGCCGCCGCTTCCGCCGCCGCCTTGATCGGGGCTGAGATGTCCGGGTCGTAGGCCAGGACAAAGCCGCCGTCCCCCTCATCGAACAGCCGACGGGCGAAGACGTCCCAGTCCTCGGCGCGGTAGGCCGGGAAGGCCGTCGCGTTGATGGCCTTGGCGTAGGCGACCGCCGCGTCCCAGGTTTCGAACCGRCTGGCGCCGCCCGCATAGCCGGCGATGCGGGCCAGGCCGACGGGCGACARCTCCGGGCCGACGTCGTTCAGCACCGCCGCCGCGATCGCTTCGGGCTTGATCGAGGTCAGGACCATGGTGATCAACCCGCCCATGCTGGTGCCGACGAACACCGCGCGCTCGATCCCGGCGGCGGCGAGCAGCGAGATCACGTCGGCGGCGTAGGTCCCCGGATGGTAGTTCATCGGGTTCGGGTCGCGGGCCGACAGGCCCCGACCCCGCACGTCGACGGCCAGGACCCGACGGCCCGTGGCGGCGATGCGCGGGGCCAGATCCTCGAAGTCGCGGGCGTTGCGGGTCAGGCCGTGGAGGCAGATCACTGGCAGCTTCTGGGCGTCGCCGACGGGCGCGTAATCACGAGCGTGCAGCGGCAGGCCTTCGTACGAGGTCCAGAAGAAGTTGGTGAACTTAGTCATCGCGCGTCCCTTCCCATCACTTGCCCCCTCCGCGCCTGCGGCGCTCCTCCCCCGGAGGGGGAAGAAGGAGCGCGTCTCTTCCGCTCCCTCCGAGGGCGGACGACCGCGAAGCGGTCAGGTGGGGGCCCTGCTGCGCCGGCCGCTCTAGACGCCGTAAACGAACGGCGTCGCGATCTCCGCCAGCAGCGGCGCTGTGTTGTCGCGGTCGTTGGCGGTGATTTCCGAAACCGGCAGCGGCCAGTCGATGCCGATCGCCGGGTCGCTCCAGCGCACCRCGCCCTCGGCGGCCGGGGCGTAGTAGTCGGTGACCTTGTAGAGCACTTCGCACGCGTCGGTCAGGGTGACGTAGCCGTGGGCGAAGCCCTTGGGAACCAGCAGTTGCTGGCGGTTCTCGGCCGACAGTTCCGCGCCCACCCACTGGCCATAGGTCGGCGAGCCCTTCCGGATGTCGACGGCCACGTCGAAGATCGACCCGACCACGCAGCGCAGCAGCTTGTCCTGGGCGTGCGGCGGCCGCTGGTAGTGCAGGCCGCGCTGGATGCCGCGCGTGCTCGAGCGGACATGGTTGTCCTGGACGAAGGCGGCCTTAAATCCAGCCTCCTCCAGCGCCGATTGCCGGAAGGTCTCGGAAAACCAGCCGCGCTCATCGCCATGACGCGTGGGCGTGATAAGCAGCACTTCGGGGATCGCCAGCGGCGTGATCTTCATGACGCGTACTTGAGTTCGAGGAATGAGTTGGCCACCGATGCCGCCTGAGACACAGGAAAACAAGAGCGGTCCGGCCATCACCGTGGTGATCGTCTCCTACCAGAGCGGCCCGACCCTCGAGCCGTGCCTCGCCCGGCTGGCGGCCCAGACCTTCCGCGATTTCGAGACGATCCTGATCGACAACGCCTCGACCGACGGCGCGCCGCAGGCGGCGGCCAAGGCCCACCCGTGGGTCGATTTCGTCGAGGCGGGCGCCAATCTGGGCTTCGCGGCCGGCAACAACCTGGCCGCCCGCCGCGCCAAGGGGCGCTGGCTGGTCCTGCTCAATCCGGACGCCTATGCCGAGCCGGAGTGGCTGGAAGAGCTGATGGCGGGTGTCGCGCGGCACCCGGCCGTCAAGAGCTTCGCCTCGCTGCAGCTGTCGGCCGACCGGCCGGGCCTGCTGGACGGGGCCGGCGACAACGTCACCAGCGCGGGCATACCGTTCCGGGGCGGGTATGGCCGCAAGCAACCGGCGGTCCTACCCGAGGGCGAGGTGTTCTCGGCTTGCGGCGCGGCCATGCTGATCGACCGCGACCTGTTCCTGGAGGTTGGCGGCTTCGACGAGCGCTATTTCTGCTACTGCGAGGACGTCGACCTGGGCTACCGCCTGCGCCTCTATGGTCAGCCGACCCTGCTGCTGCCCAAGGCCAAGGTCGCCCACGTCGGTTCGGCCAGCACGGGCGTGCGGTCGGATTTCTCGATCTTCCATGGCTCTCGCAACCGCGTCTGGACCTTCGTCAAGAACACGCCGGGCTGGCTGTTCCCGGTCACCCTGCCGCTGCACGTGGCCGTGACGGCGGGGCTGTTGCTGCTGCATTGGCGTCGCGGCGACGTCGCGCCGGCCATCCGCGGCATCAAGGCGGCGTTGAAGCGCGAGGACTTCGACCAGGTGCTGGCCGACCGCCAGGCGATCCAGGCGAAACGCAAGGCTTCGCCCGGCGCGATCCTCCGGGTGATGTCGATCGACCCGGCCGCGTTTATCGGCCGGCGGTTCGTCATTCGGAAGGCGCGAAATCTCTAAGTCCGACCTTCCCGGCGAAAGCCGGGATCCAGATCGAACCCACGAGCGCTGGCGAGATGTTTCTGGTCGGACGGCGCGACCACCCAAATCGCTCTGGATGAATCTGGGCCCCGGCCTTCGCCGGGGAGGTCGGGTTCAGGTGACCGAGAGATCCTCGATCAGCCGGCGCATGAACGCCGCGCCGCGCTGCATCTGGCTGATTTCCACGTACTCGTCCGGCTGGTGGGCTTGATCGATCGAGCCGGGGCCGCAGATCACGGTCGAGAAGCCCGCCCCCTGAAACTGCCCGGCTTCCGCCGCATAGGGCACGACGCGAGGCGGGCCATTGTCGCCGGTCAGCTTGCGGGCGAAGGCCTCGGCGACGCCGTTCTCCTCGGGCGCGAAGGCGGGGGTCAGCGAGCGGCGCTCGACCTTGACGCCGCCTTCCGTGGCCTTGGCCTTGATCTGGGCGTCCATCGCCTCGGCGGCCGCGAAGAAGTCGGCGAGCAGCGCCATCGGATCCAGGTTGGCCGGGGTGCGCAGGTCGAAGACGAACACGCACTCGCGGGCCAGGATGTTGACGGCCGTGCCGCCATTGACCTGGCCGACGGTCAGGGTCGCGCCCTTGGGCGTGAATAGCGAGCTTGGATCGGCCTCGCGCTCCAGCTTTTCCGAGAGCTCGACCAGCATCGCCATCAGCCTGATCGCCGCCATGTTGGCCGAGACACCCAGGTGGGTCAGGCTGGAATGGGCCTCGCGGCCGGTGACGGTGACGATGAAGCTGGCGATGCCCTTGTGGCCGCGCACGGCGACCATATCGGTGGGCTCGCCGACCACCACCAGAGCGGGGCGGGGCAGGTCGGTGGCGATGATCTCGATCATGTCCGGCGCGCCCAGGCAGCCGACCTCTTCGTCATACGAGAAGGCCAGATGCACCGGCCTGGACAAGGTCGCCTGGGCCAGGTCCGGCGCGGCGGCCAGGGCCAGGGCCAGAAACCCCTTCATGTCGCAGGTTCCGCGGCCATAGAGCCGGCCATCACGCTCGGTCAGGGTCCACGGATCGCTGGACCACGGCTGGCCGTCGACCGGCACCACGTCGGTATGGCCTGACAGCACGATGCCGCCTTCGACGGCGGGACCGATGCTCGCCAAGAGATTGGACTTGGTCCCGTCGGCGTTCGGCGCCCGGCGCGAGGGGATGTCGAGATGAGCCAGATAGGCCTCGACCCACTCGATCAGCGCGAGGTTCGAGCGGCGGGAGGTGGTGTCGAATGCCACCAGCTTGGCCAAAAGGTCGACGGCGCGATCGGACAGGACTTCGGATGAGGAAACCATGCTCAGAACCTAGACCCGTTCCCATCGCGCCGCCTACCCGCGCGCAGCAAGATCGCGCTTCCAAGCGTTGTTGATCACGAAAAGCGCCGAAGTTTTCCTGGGAGACGCCCGGTGATCGATCTCTATACCTGGACCACGCCGAACGGCCGCAAGGCCTCGATCATGCTGGAGGAGGTCGGCCTGCCCTATCGGGTCCATCCGGTGGACCTGTCCAAGGACCAGCAGTTCGAGCCGAACTTCCTTGCCATCTCGCCCAACAACAAGATCCCGGCCATCGTCGACAACGACGCGCCGGGTGGTCCGCAGGCCGTGTTCGAAAGCGGCGCGATCCTGGTCTATCTGGCCGAAAAGACCGGCCAGTTCCTGGCGCCGGAGGGTCCCGAGCGCTGGGCCGCGCTGGAATGGACCTTCTGGCAGGTCGGTGGGCTGGGCCCGATGGCTGGTCAATACGGCTATTTCGCCGTCCGCGCCGAGGAAAGGATCCCGACCGCGATCCAACGCTTCGGCGGCGAGGTCGCGCGGCTTCTGGGCGTGCTGGATCGGCGGCTGAACGACCATCCGTGGATCGCCGGCGAGCACTATTCGATCGCCGACATCGCCGCCTTCAGCTGGACCAAGGCCGTGCTCGCCGCCATGGACAAGGCCGAGCCGGACCGCGACGCGGGGGTGCCGGCGGTCGAGAACTGGCTGATGGCCATGGAGGCCCGTCCGGCCGTCCAGCGGGGCATGGCCGTGCCGAAGGTTTAGGAAAACTCCGGCCACCGCGCGAAAATCGGCCTCGCCCCACGCGCTCAGGCGCTTTTCTTCGCCGCCGGGGTTCTCTAGAGGGAGCGGACCATGATCCTGACCCTCTCCTGCCCCGACCAGCGCGGCATCGTCGCCAAGGTTTCCGCCTTCCTGTTCGAGCGCGGCTGCAACATCCTCGACGCCCAGCAGTTCGACGACCAGGAGACCGGTCAGTTCTTCATGCGCGTGGTGTTCGACGCCGACGGTGCGGACCGCGAAGCGTTGCGCGGCGCATTCGGCGACCTGGCCACGCACCTGAAGATGAAATGGACCCTGCGCGACCGCGCCGAGCGCTATCGCGTGCTGCTGCTGGCCAGCAAGTTTGACCACTGCCTGGCCGACCTGGTCTATCGCTGGCGGATCGGCGAGCTGCCGATGGACATCGCCGGCGTGGTCTCCAACCACCCGGCCGAGACCTACGAACATATCGACCTGACGGGCCTGCCCTTCCACCACATGCCGGTGACCAAGGAGACCAAGTTCGAGCAGGAAGCCGACCTCTGGAAGCTGATCCAGGAGAGCAAGACCGACATCGTCGTGCTCGCCCGCTACATGCAGGTGCTGTCCGACGGCCTGTCGGCCAAGCTGCAGGGCCGCTGCATCAACATCCACCA
The DNA here is from genome assembly GCF_056401555.1 of Caulobacter sp. P4_E5. Classification (NCBI taxonomy): domain Bacteria; kingdom Pseudomonadati; phylum Pseudomonadota; class Alphaproteobacteria; order Caulobacterales; family Caulobacteraceae; genus Caulobacter; species Caulobacter sp. P4_E5. The sequence continues at coordinate 52,827 of NZ_JBFUJD010000013.1, read as the reverse complement.
CTCGTTCCTGCCGGGCTTCAAGGGCGCCAAGCCCTATCACCAGGCCCACGCGCGGGGTGTGAAGCTGATCGGCGCCTCGGCCCACTACGTGACCGGCGACCTCGACGAGGGGCCGATCATCGAGCAGGACGTCGAGCGCATCAGCCATCGCGACACCCCGGAAGACCTGATCCGCAAGGGCCGCGACATCGAGCGCCGCGTGCTGGCGCGGGCCCTGCGCTATCGCCTGGAGGATCGGGTGCTGCTGAACGGCCGCAAGACGGTGGTGTTCACGGACTAGGCCTATCCTGTTGCGCGTACACTAAAAACTGGATACGGGGCTTGCTCTTCGACGACCGAGAGCTTTCCAGCGAATGTCGCAGCAGAATCTCCGCGTGATGGTGACCGGCGGGTCGGGCTTCATCGGCTCGGCGGTGTGCCGTCACTTGGCCGGCCAGAACGACGTCGCGATCCTCAACTACGACAAGCTGACCTACGCCGCCTCGCCGGCCAGCCTGACCATGCTCGAGGGCAAGGCCGACTACCAGTTCGTCCAGGGCGACATCGCCGACGCGGAAACCGTCGCGCGGACGATCAAGGCGTTCCGGCCCAACGTGGTCATGCACCTGGCCGCCGAGAGCCACGTCGACCGCTCGATCACCGGCCCCGGTGACTTCGTCCAGACCAACATCGTCGGCACGTATGTGATGCTGCAGGCGGCGCTGGAGCATTGGCTGAGCCTGGAAGGCCTGGAGAAGGACAGCTTCCGCTTCCACCACATCTCGACCGACGAGGTGTTCGGCAGCCTGGGCGCCGAGGGCCTGTTCTCCGAGACCACGCCCTACGATCCGCGCTCGCCCTATTCGGCCTCCAAGGCCTCGTCCGACCACCTGGCCCGCGCCTGGCATCACACCTATGGCCTGCCTGTGGTGGTTTCCAACTGCTCCAACAATTACGGGCCCTATCACTTCCCCGAGAAGCTGATCCCGCTGGTCACGCTGAACGCCCTCGAAGGCAAGCCGCTGCCGGTCTACGGCAAGGGCGACAACGTCCGTGACTGGCTGCACGTCGAGGATCACGCCCGCGCCCTGCACCTGATCGCGTCCAAGGGCGTCCCGGGCGAGAGCTACAATGTCGGCGGCCGCAACGAGCGGACGAACCTGCAGGTGGTCGAGGCGATCTGCGACGTGCTCGACCAGTTGCGCCCGATCCCGGGCCAGAGCCGACGCGACCTGATCACCTTCGTCGCCGATCGGCCGGGCCACGACGCCCGCTACGCCATCGACGCGACCAAGCTGGAGACCGAGCTGGGCTGGGCGGCGCAGGAGACCTTCGAGACCGGCCTGCGCAAGACCATCCAGTGGTACCTCGACAACGAGGCCTGGTGGCGGCCGCTGCGCGAGCGCTATGCGGGCCAGCGCCTGGGGCTGAAGACGGCCTGATGCGTATCGCCCTCTTCGGCGCCAACGGCCAGCTGGGGTCGGACCTGGTCGCGCTCGCGGCCCGGCGCGGTCTCGATCTCACGCCGGTGACCCGAACGCAGCTGGACGCGACCGACCCTGCGGCGAGCTTCGAGGGCCTCGTCTTCGACGTCGCCATCAATTGCGTGGCCGTCACGCGGGTCGATGACTGCGAGAACGACCCCGCCCCGGCCGTGGCCGTCAACGCCCACTTCGCCGGCCGCCTGGCCAAGGCCTGCGCCGCCAAGGGCGCGCGGCTGGTGCAGGTCTCGACCGACTATGTCTATGGCGGCCAGGCCGAGCGGACGCCGCTGACCGAGGACGTCGGCCGGGCGCCGGTCAATGTCTACGGCGCGACCAAGGCGCTGGGCGAGGATCTGGCTCGGATGGAGCATGACAACGTCATCGTCGCCCGCGTCGCCTCGCTGTTCGGCGTGGCCGGGGCCAGCGGCAAGGGCGGCAACTTCGTCGAGACCATGATCCGCTTCGGCAAGGAGCGCGGCCGTTTGACCGTGGTCGACGACCAGGTGATGTCGCCGACCGCCTCGTGGGACGCCGGCGAGGCCCTTCTCGACCTGATCGCCGCCCAGGCGCCGGCGGGCGTCTATCACGTGGTCAATGCGGGCGCGGCCAGCTGGCGCGAGTTCGCCCAGCACATCATCGCCAAGGCCGGCGTGGCTGCGGAGGTCGTTCCAATCTCGACCGACCAGTTCCCGACCCCGGCCCGGCGGCCGCCCTACAGTGTCCTGTCGAACGCCAAGCTCGGGGCGGCGATCGGCCGTTCGATGCCGCCTTGGACCGACGCCCTGGATCGCTACCTGGCGGCCAAGGGCCACATCCGAGGCCAATAACGCCAAAATTTCCGCGAAATCATCGTGTTGAAACGCCGGCCTCAAAGCGAAAGCGCTCACGCTCCCGTGAAATCCGCTCTAGGTTTCGGCCGTCAAGACTGAAGAAGAAGACGTAATGAAGGGTATCATCCTCGCGGGCGGGTCGGGCACGCGCCTCCATCCCGTGACCATGGCGATCAGCAAGCAGCTGCTGCCGGTCTTCGACAAACCCATGATCTACTATCCGCTGTCGGTGCTGATGATGGCCGGCGTGCGCGAGGTGATGATCATCTCGACGCCACGCGACATCCCGCTGTTCCAGGGCCTGCTGGGCGACGGGGCGCGGTGGGGGATCAACATCACCTATGCCGAGCAGGCCAATCCGAACGGCCTGGCCGAGGCCTATCGGATCGGGGCCGATTTCGTCGGCGCCGAACCCAGCATCCTGGTCCTTGGCGACAACCTGTTCTACGGGGCCGGCCTTGGCCGTATCCTGGAGGGCGCCAAGCAGCGCTCCAAGACGGGCGCTAGCGTCTTCGCCTATTTCGTCAACGATCCGCAGCGCTACGGCGTGGTCGAGTTCGATGCGACCGGCAAGGCGGTGTCGATCGAGGAAAAGCCCGAAAAGCCCCGTTCGAACTGGGCGGTGACCGGCCTCTACATGTACGACAAGCGCGTCGTCGACTTCGCCCGCGACCTGCAGCCGTCGGCGCGCGGCGAGCTGGAGATCACCGACATCAACCGCCTCTATCTCGAGGCCGGGGACCTGTCGGTCGAGCGCATGGGCCGAGGCTTCGCTTGGCTGGACACCGGCACCCACGACAGCCTGCTGGAGGCCTCGGAGTTCGTGCGCACGCTGGAACACCGCCAGGGCCTGAAGATCGGCTGCGTCGAGGAGGTCGCCCACCAGAACGGCTGGATCTCGACCGAACAGCTGCTGGGCCTGGCGCATGACTTGGCCAAGTCGCCCTACGGGGCCTATCTGAAGATGATCGCGTCCCAGGGCGATCATCAGGCCTGATCCCCCAAGCCTAGTCCCGAGGCCTGATCTACGACCATCGCGCGCTGGAAAAGCGCGAGACCGTAAGCGACAGTCCAACGCAAAGCAGCGTTGGGGAGGCCGCGTGTCCAAGAAGATGATCCTCGCCGCCGTCGCGGCGGCGGCGCTGTCGGTTCACGCCGCGCCGGCGCCGGCGCGTCCCGCCCCGCCTTCGGCCGCGGAGGCGAGCTCGGTCAAGATCGAGAAGGCCCGCATCGACGCGGCCCTGAAGGCCATGGTCGACAGCGGCCGGGCGGTCGGGGCCTCGGCCCTTGTTTGGCAGGATGGCCAGGAGCGCTATTTCGGCGTCGCCGGCATGGCTGACCGCGAGGCCGGAAAGCCGATGCGCCGCGACACCCTGGTGCAGATCTTCTCGATGACCAAGCCCGTCACCGGCGTGGCCCTGATGCAGCTGTGGGAGCAGGGCAAGTTCGGCCTGGACGACCCGCTGTCGACCTATCTGCCGGAATATGCCGGCGTGACGGTGTCGGACGGCCAGGGCGGGACGCGGCCGCCGGCCCGCCCGATCCTGATCCGCGACATCCTGCGACACACCGCCGGCTTCTCGTACGGCATGCGCGACACGGCCTCGGACGCGGCGTTCAAGGCGACCCAGCCCCTGGACCTGCAGAACGACCTCGCCGAGTTCAGCCGCCGCAACGCGGCCGTCCCGCTGATGTTCGATCCGGGGCGTCAGTGGAGCTACAGCGCCGCCGTCGACGTCCAGGCCCGCCTGGTCGAGGTGCTGAGCGGTCAGGCGTTCGAGCCCTATGTCCGGGCCCACATCCTGGATCCGCTGAAGATGAAGGACACGGCCTGGACGGCGGATCTCGCCGGCCTGCCGCGTTTCGCCGCCAGCTACGCCAAGGGCGCGGACGGCAAGCTGGCGCGGCTGCCGGACGATCGCAGCCAGGCGATGAACTACCGCCCCCGCAAGCTGACCATGGGCGGGGCGGGCTTGGTCTCGACCGTCGACGACTACATGCGCTTCGCCCGCATGCTGGTGAATGGCGGCGCGCTGGACGGCGTCCGGCTTCTCAAGCCCTCGACCGTCAAGCTGATGGCGACCGACCACCTGGACGCCCGCGTCACCGACCGCTGGTGGCTGCCCAACAAGGGCTCGGTGGGCTTCGGCTTCGATTTCGCGGTCCGGATCGCCCAGCCGAGGACGTCGGCGGAGAATCGCGGCGCGGTCGGCGAGTTCTTCTGGGACGGCGCGGAGTCGACGCTGTTCTGGGTCGATCCGGTCAACAAGCTGACGGCCGTGTTCTTCGCCCAGAGCCTGCCGTTCGACGGCACGCTGCACCACGACCTGCGTGAAGCGGTGTACGGGCCAAACTATCTGGGGCCGAAGGGCGACTGACGGGTCACGGCTTCGGCTGAGCGGCCAGGTCCTGGGTCTTCGAGGCGCAGCCCTTCAAGGTTTCCCCATCGATCCAGACCTCGGCCAGATAACCGTAACGGCGGTCGGACATGCCGTCCGAGCAGTCGCCGGGCGTCAGGCGCAAGACGAGGCGCTGTTCGCCGGCCGTGGCGTCGAACACGCCCTGCTCGCCGTCGATCCGCACGCCGGAATTGCCGGTCGTCACATCCGAATGATCGGGGCGGGCCAAGGTCATGCCTCCGGCCCGCACCTTGACGCTCCAGAAAGGCTCGGTCCCAAGCGCGTCGAAGTCGCCGGAATAGTCGGGGCCGACGGTGATTGGCGCGTCGGCGGGCGGCGGCGCTTCTTCGCTGGAGCCCAGCGGCGTCTGCCCGCAGGCGGTTATCAACAGGGCGGCGGCGATCAGGACGATGGTGCGCATGTCTTTGGCTATCCCGTCCGGGCGTGGTGAGGCTAGACTCTCGCGCGATGAATCAGAACGACCGCCCCACTTTCCTCGAGTTTTTCGCCGGCGGCGGCATGGCCCGGCTCGGCCTGGGCGAACGCTGGACCTGCGCCTTCGCCAACGACTTCGATGCGGTCAAGGCGGCGACCTACCGCGCCAACTTCGCCGACACCGAGGATCACTTCCATGAAGGCGACGTCTTCGCCCTGACAGCGGACGCGCTGCCGACGGCGGATCTGGCGTGGGCGTCCAGTCCCTGCCAGGACTTCAGCCTGGCCGGGGCGCGGGCGGGCCTGGCGGGCGGCAAATCCTCGGCCTTCTTCGGCTTCTGGACCCTGATCAAGGCCCTGTCGGCGCAAGGGCGCGCCCCGCCGGTGATCGTCATCGAGAACGTGGTCGGCCTGCTGACCTCGCACCATGGCGACGACTTCACCGCGCTTTGCGGCGTGCTCGGCGAGGCGGGCTATCGCTTCGGGGCGCTGGAGATCGACGCCGGCGCCTTCGTGCCGCAGTCGCGGCCGCGCGTCTTCGTGGTCGCCACGCGCCTGCCGGCGGGAGACCTCGAGGGGGTCAGCGCCTTCCACACCCGCGCCGTGCGCGAGGCGGCTGCCCGCCTGCCCGAGGATCTTCAGGCCCGCTGGATCTGGTGGGGCGTTCCCTCGCCGCCGGCTCGCAACACCGACCTCGCCGTCGTGCTCGAGCCTGACATCGCCGTGACCTGGAATTCGCCGGAGCGCACCGAAGCCCTGCTGGCCCTGATGGCGCCCGCCCACCGCCAAGCGGTCGAGGATCGCGTCAAGGCCGGCGGCCGCGCTGTCGGGGCCGTGTTCCGGCGGATGCGCGGCGGCGAACAACGGGCCGAGGTGCGGTTCGATGGTCTGGCGGGGTGCCTGCGCACCCCGCGCGGCGGCTCCTCGCGCCAAACCCTGCTGGTTATCGAGAACGGCGAGATCCGCTCGCGCCTGGTCACCCCGCGTGAGGGCGCGCGGCTGATGGGCCTGCCCGACGGCTACCGGCTGCCCCGCGCCCAGACGGCGGGCCTGCAGGTGATCGGCGACGGGGTGGCGGTTCCGGTGGTGCGCTGGCTGGCGGAAAGCCTGCTGGAGCCGTTGCTCGATAGCAAAACTGCAAGCCTCGCCGCCGAATGACCCCCTGACAGCTGGGGTTCGCGGGTCTAGGGTTAGCCGCTTTCCGCAATTCTAAAGGCTCAGGTGCCTCCGATGGACGACGCTTCCTCCCTCTATGACGCCGCCCGCTTCAAGCGCGCTGGTCGCGGCAAGATCTACGACTCGATCATCGACACGATCGGCGACACCCCGCTGATCCGCCTGCCGCGTCTGTCGGCCGAGCTGAAGCCCAAGGGCGAGGTGCTGGCCAAGCTGGAGTTCTTCAACCCGATCGCCTCGGTCAAGGACCGCATCGGCGTCGCGATGGTCGAATCGCTGGAGGCCCAGGGCGTCCTGAAGCCCGGTGCGACCATCATCGAGCCGACCTCGGGCAACACCGGCATCGCCCTGGCCTTCGTGGCCGCCGCCAAGGGCTACAAGCTGATCCTGGTCATGCCCGAGAGCATGTCGATCGAGCGCCGCAAGATGCTGCTGCTTCTGGGCGCCAAGCTAGAGCTGACCCCGGCCGAGAAGGGCATGCGCGGCGCCGTCGCCCGCGCCCAGGAGCTGATCGAGGCCACGCCGGGCGCGGTGATGCCCCAGCAGTTCGAGAACACCGCCAACCCGCTGATCCATCGGGTGTCGACCGCCGAGGAGATCTGGAACGACACCGCCGGGGCGGTGGACGCCGTGGTCTCGGGCGTCGGCACCGGCGGCACGATCACCGGCGTCGGCCAGGTGCTGAAGGCCCGCAAGCCGTCGCTGAAGATGATCGCCGTCGAGCCCGAGGCTTCGGCGGTGCTGTCGGGCGGCGCGCCGGGCCCGCATAAGATCCAAGGCATCGGCGCCGGCTTCGTGCCGGGCGTGCTGGACCGTGGCGTGATCGACGAGATCGTCCAGGTCAGCAACGACGACTCCTTCGCCATGGCCCGTCGCGCGGCGGCCACCGAGGGCTTGCCGGTCGGCATCAGTTCGGGCGCGGCCTTGACCGCCGCCTTCGACCTGGCCCTGCGCGATGAATACAAGGGCAAGACGATCGTCACGATCATCCCCAGCTTCGCCGAGCGCTACCTGTCCACGGCCCTGTTCGAGGGACTCTGATTCCGCTGCGCATCGGCGTCGTCGGATGCGGCGTTGGCGGCATGGCGGCCGCGCTCGCCCTGGCGCGCCGGGGCCATGCGGTCACCCTGCTGGAAGCCTTCGCCGCCCCGCGTCCACTGGGCTCGGGCCTGCTGTTGCAGCCGACGGGTCTGGCGGCGCTGAAGGCCCTTGGCCTGGACGAGGCCATCCGCRCCGCCGGCGCCAGGGTTGACCGGCTGGAGGGCAAGGATACGCGCGGCCGTCGGGTCATGGATCTCGACTACGGCGACTGGCGGCCCGGCGCCCACGGCGTCGGCATTCATCGGGCGGTGTTGTTCGACACCCTGCACGACCAGCTCGCGCCCGAAGGCGTCGCGGTCGTCACCGACGCGCGGATCGTCCGGATCGAAAGCCTCGCCAAGCCGGTCCTGCATGACCAGCATGGCCGGGTCTTCGGGCCTTTCGACCTGGCGATCATCGGTGACGGCGCGGCCTCGACGCTGCGCGCGGCGATCCGGCCCGCATCGCGGGCGCCGATCTATCCGTGGGGCGCGGTCTGGACCAACGCGTCCGATCCCGAGAACCGCTTCGCCGGGGCCCTGCGCCAAGTCTATCACCGCGCCGAGGTGATGAGCGGGGTCCTGCCGATCGGGCGGGGACCGGACAGGGCGGAAAACCAGGTCAGTCTGTTCTGGTCGCTGCCGGTCGCCGACCTCGACGCGTTCCTGGTTGGCGATTTCGCGACGTGGCGGGACCAGCGCCTGGCGCCGCTGTGGCCCGAGGCCGCGGCCTTGCTCGCGGACCGGACCGATTGGGCGGGCTTCTCCCGCGCCGTCTATCGCGACGTGTCGGTGGGACGCTGGAACCGCCAGGCCTGCGTGCTGATCGGCGACGCCGCCCATGGCACCAGCCCCCAGCTGGGCCAGGGCGCGAACCTGGCCCTGGTCGACGCGGTCGAGCTGGCCGCCCGCCTCGATCGCGACCTTCGCCCGACCGTGGTCGCTGTTCACGCCTGGCAAGACCAGCGACGGCGTCACACGGGCGTCTACCAACTGGTCTCCAAGGCCCTGACGCCGCTCTTCCAGGCCCATGGCGCGTTCTGGCCCTTGATGCGCGATCTCTTCTTCACGCCGATGTCCCGCTGGCCGGGCCTCAAGCAGCTGGGCGTCCTGCTGCTGACCGGGACCCTGCGGTTGGGTCGCTTTCCGCCCGAGACGCGGCCGTGACGACCGACGTTTACGCCAAGGAAAAGCGCTCGGCCGTCATGGCTCGCGTCAAGAGCAAGGACACCACGCCCGAAAAGGCGCTGCGCCGCCTGCTGACGGGCCTGGGCGCCCGCTACCGCCTGCACCGCAAGGACCTGCCCGGCAATCCGGATGTGGTGATGCCGGGCCGCCGGCTGGCCTTCTTCGTCCACGGCTGCTTCTGGCACGGCCATGACTGCGCGCGCGGCTCGCGGGTTCCGAAGGCCAATCGCGACTACTGGCTGGCCAAGGTGGCGCGCAACGTCGCCCGCGACGCGCGATCGATCGAGGCCCTGACGGCGGCCGGTTGGCGGGTCGAGGTGGTCTGGGAGTGCGACTTCAAGGACGAGGCCGCTCTGACAGCGCGCCTGCGGTCAGTGCTGGATCAGGCCGCGGCGTCGTCGGGAGCGGCCAAGGCCGTGTCGGCCCCCAGCACCTGAGCCAGGGCGCCGAACAGCTCGGCTGGATCGATCGGCTTGGCGACGTGGGCGTTCATGCCGGCGGCGGCGCAGGCCTCCCAGTCCTTGTGCGTGGCCGAGGCGGTGACGGCGATCACGGGCGTATCGCGATTGGGGCCGCCGCCGGCGCGCAGGATGCGGGTGGCCTGGCGGCCGTCCATGCCGGGCATGTAGACGTCCATCAGCACGGCGTCGAACACCTCCGAACGCAGCAGTTCAAGCCCCTCCTCCGCCGACTCGGCCAAGGTGGCGTCGACGCCGAACGGCTGCAGGATGAGCTCGATGGCGCGGCGGTTGACCACGTGGTCGTCGACCACCAGCACCCGCAGGCCGGTGATCGAACGGCTCGGGGCCTCGACGCGCGGCGCTTCCGCCGGCTCCAGGGCCATGGTGAGGGTGAAGTGGGCGCCGTGGCCGCGTGCGCTGGCCGCGATCAGGTCGCCGCCCATTCGCCGGGCCAGTTCGCGGCTGATCGCCAACCCCAGGCCCGAGCCGCCATGCTGGCGCACCACGGCGGCGTTCAACTGGTCGAACGGGGTGAACAGGCGCGGCAAGGCCGCCTCGGGGATGCCGGGACCCGTGTCGATCACCTCGATCGACAGCAGGGTCGGCTGGGCGTGCAGGACCACCGTGATCTCGCCGCGATCGGTGAACTTGATGGCGTTGCTGAGCAGGTTGTTCAGCACCTGCTTCAGGCGCATGGCGTCGCCGGCGACCCAGCGCGGCAGGGTCGCGGCCCCGCTCACCCGCAGCTTCAGGCCCTTGCGGGCGATCTCGGGCCGCCACAGGCGCAAGGTGTCCGACAGCGCCTGGCGCAGGTTGAAGGGGGTCTTCTCGACCGACATCCGGCCGGCCTCTAGGCGCGAGAAGTCGAGGAGATCGTTCAGTAGGGTGCGCATCAGGCCGCCGGCGTCGGCGATCAGCTGAGCGTGGATCTTGGAGCTGGCCTCCGGGACCTCGCTGTGCAGGCGGGCGGCGCCGGCCAGGATGGCGCTGATCGGGGTACGCAGCTCGTGGCTGATCATCGCGACGAAGGCGGACTTGGCGGCGACGGCTTCTTCCGCCTCGTGGCGGCGGCGCTCGGCCTCGGCCTTGGCGTCGGCCTCGGCCTTCAGGGCCGCGTGCAGGGTGCGGCTGGCGATGGTGACCGAGGTGATCATCAGCAGCGCCCCGAACCACAGGACGTCGGCCAGGTTGGCCCCGGTATTGGCCGACTTGGCCACGAAGGGCGCGACCAGCAGGTAGAGGGCGTGCGGCGCGGCCGCCATCACCGTGGCCGAGCGGCTGCGGGCGTTGACCACCACCACGTTGAGCAGGGCGCCGGCCAGCAGCATGCCGCCCAGGGTGGGGGCGAAGCGGATGTGGGAGGCGAACAGGGGAATCGACAAAGCGCCGAACGCCGTCGAGGTGATGAACGGCGAGACGAACGCGACCGCCCGTCGCCAAGTGGCGATCGGGGCTTCCGGACGGACGACCAGCGGGTGGCTCACCCACAGCTCGAAACCGTGGGCCAGGGTGTAGAGCGCCGCCCACGGCCAGCACCACGGCTCGTGGATATAGATCTGCAGAAGCGTGGCGATGGACAGGGTGGCGCCGATGCGCAGATACGTGTTCGCACGCCGCGAGGCGGCGGCGCGAGCCACGTCTCTGTGCACTGCGGTCCCGATCATGGACGCCCGTACCCCCGAGGGCCCCCCAGGCCCTTCTCGCGACCAGGCTAGTCGCGAGGGGCTAAAGGGAAGTGAAAGAACGCCGTCAGGTCAATAGGTTGACCCGAAATAGGGTTCAGGCAGGATCGTGCGCGGCGGCGTCGTTTTCCGCCTTGCGGGGGAAGGATTTGCCCTTGGGTCAGCGCTAGGGGCGCGGGCCGAAGGCGCGCGTCAGGTCCTCGGCCGTGACGCCGTCGAGCTCCAGGCGCTTGAGCCGGGCGGTGTCGCCGGCGGCCAGCCGCACGGCCGAACGTGAGACCTTCAGGGTCTTGGCCAGAAAGGCCAACAAGGCGGCGTTGGCCGCGCCGTCGACGGGCGGACTGGCCACGCGGACCTTCAGATAGGGCCGACCGTCGGCGTCCAGCGCCCAGCCGTCGACGGCGTCGCGGCCGCCGCGCGGCGTCAGGCGGACGGCCAGAACCTCAGCCAAGCAGGTTCAGAAGGGTGTTCTGCAGGGCCGGAAGGATGAACAGCTGCACGCCGCGCAGCAGCAGCAGGACGATGATGGGGCTGATGTCGACGCCGCCGATCGTGGGAATGATCCGGCGGAAGGGCCGCAGGATCGGATCGGTGACCCGGTCCAGGAAGGTGGCGACGTTGTAGACGAACTGGTTGCGGCGGTTGATCACGTCGAACGCGAACAGCCAGCTGAGGATCGCCGAGATGACGATGGCCCACCACAGCAGGTCCAGCAGGGCGTTGAGGATGAAGAAGACGAGATTGATGATGGGAGTCATGGGTTTTCCGTCTGGACGCCAGAGCTTCTTGCCGCGCCTGGAGGTTGCTGGCAAGGCGCGGTGAGAACCCCGCTTGACGCGCGCGCTCTGTCGCCGTATCTCCGCCGCTCCTTGGGGCCGTAGCTCAGATGGTAGAGCGCCTCGTTCGCAATGAGGAGGTCAGGGGTTCGATTCCCCTCGGCTCCACCAAGGACCTTCCCGACAGAGACAACTGAACGCGTCGAGCCGCTCAAGCTTGGCCGGGCACGTTCATGCCCTTGCCGCGCACGTCAGCGTCATCTCGCCGCAGGCCCGGAATCCCTAGCGCAGACCTCGGCTGCGACCACGCGCCACAGCCGTGATTTACCGAATGGCGCCCTGCCGCGCGGCAGGTTCGCCCCGACATCCGATCGAACATCGGGGCAGCGGGGCGAGAATGCGCCAGGCCATCACCAAACGGGCCATCCATGGGATGGCGGCCGCTTCCGTCCTGATCGCCACCGGGCGCTTGGCCGCCGACGCAGCGCATGCCGAGGGCGGAGCCTTCAAGCTCAGCGGCGGCTACACGGCCGATGTCGCCGGGCTAGCCAAGCGCGGCCGGGTGCTGGACGACCTGCAGGTGTTCGGTGACCTCGACCTGGACAAGGCTGTCGGCTGGAAAGGCGCGACTGCCCATTTCGAGGTGCTCAACAACAGCGGGGCCATGCCGAACGACGACGCCGGCACGCTGCAAGGCGTCAACAATATCGAGGTGACTCGGCAGCGCCTGCGCCTGTTCGAGGCCTGGGTCGAGCAGGACTTCGGCGACAAGGGTTCGGTCCGCGCCGGTCTTTACGACCTCAACAGCGAGTTCTATTCCAACGACAGCGCCGGCCTGCTGCTGGCCCCCGCGTTCGGCATCGGCTCGGAGCTGGCGGCCACGGGCCCCAACGGGCCGTCGATCTTCCCGTCCACGGCCCTGGCCGTGCGTGTGCGCTGGACGCCGAACGAGACCGTCTACGCCGAGGCCGCCGCCCTCAACGCCAATGCCGGGGTGCTGGGCGATCCAGGCGGGATCAAGACCTCGTTCGACAACGGCGTCCTGATGATCGTCGAGGCCGGTTGGCGGCGGCGGGGCAAGGTGGCCTTCGGAGCCTGGCGCTATAGCGACAAGCAGGACGACATCCGCGCCACGACGCCGGCCGGCGATCCGGCCCACGCCTCCGCCAGGGGCGCCTATGTGCTACTGGAGCACCACCTGACCGGCGCTGGCGAGAACCCGGTCCGCAAAACCATGGCCTTCGCGCGCCTGGGCGTCTCGGACGGCGATACGACCGCTTTCAAGGGCGGCTGGCAGGCCGGCGTGCTGGTCGAGCACGTGTTCGAGAGCCGCCCCGACAGCGCCTTCTCGGTCGGCGTCAATCAGGCGTTCCTGTCGGGCAAGTTCCGCGACAACGCCTTCGACGCGGGTCAGCGGCTCGAGCGCTCGGAAAGCGCCATCGAGGCGACCTATTCCGACAAGATCGGGCCGGTGACGATCCAGCCCGACGTGCAATACGTGAAGGACCCGGGCGCCGACGGCGACGTCGGCCACGCCCTGGTGGCGACCGTCCGGTTCTCGGTGTCCTTTTAAACTGTCATCCCGGCCAAGCGCGCAGCGCGCCGGGCCGGGACCGCCGAAAGCTCTGACTTGCGGCGGTCCCGGGTCTACGCTCCGCTTCGCCCGGGATGACAGTTTATATCGTTACGCGCCCGCCGCTTCGGCGACGGCCTCGGCGGTGATGCCGAATTCCTTGTAGAGGCGCTCGAACGGGGCCGAGGCGCCGAAGCTCTTCATGCCGACGAACTTGCCGTCCTCGCCGATGAAGCGTTCCCAGCCCATGCGGATGCCGGCCTCGACGGCTACGCGCACGGGCGCCTTGCCGATGACCGAGGCCTGGTAGGCGGCGTCCTGCTTGGCGAACAGTTCCCAGCAAGGCGTCGAGACGACGCGGGTCGGCTTGCCCTTGGCCTGCAGGATGTCGCGCGCGGCCACGGCCACGCCGACCTCGGTGCCCGAGGCGAAGATCGTGACCTGGGCCTCGCCGCCCTCGGCCGCCAACAGCTCGTAGGCGCCCTTGGCCGACAGGTCGCCGCCCGACGTCCGCACGTGCGGGGTCTTCTGGCGCGACAGGGTCATGACCGACGGCGTGCGCTGGCTTTGCAGGGCGACCTTCCAGCACTCGGCGGCTTCCACCACGTCGGCCGGGCGGAACACCAGCAGGTTCGGGATGGCGCGCAGGGACGCGACCTGCTCGACCGGCTGGTGGGTCGGGCCGTCCTCGCCCAGGCCGATGGAGTCGTGGGTCATCACGTGGATGACGCGGGCTTCCATCAGGGCGCCGAGACGGATCGCCGCGCGGCTATAGTCGGCGAAGGCCAGGAAGGTGCCCGAATAGGGAATGATCCCGCCGTGCAGGGCCATGCCGTTCATCGCCGCGGCCATGCCGAACTCGCGCACGCCATAGTGGACGTAGCGGCCGGTGTACTCAGGCGCGTCGAACGCGCCCATGCCCTTGACCAGGGTGTTGTTCGAGCCGGTCAGGTCGGCCGAGCCGCCGATCATTTCCGGGATCGCCGGGATCAGGTGATCGAGGGCCGCGCCGGAGTGGACGCGGGTGGCGTTGACCGGCTTGGCTTCCAGCGCCTTGGCGATGTGGGCGTCCAGCGCCTCGAAGGCGGCGGCGGGCAGCTCGCCCTTCATGGCGCGGGTGAAGTCCGACGCGTGGGTCGAGGCGGCCAGCTTGGCTTCCCAGGCCTTGCGGACCTTGGCGCCGCGACGGCCGACGCTCTTCCAGGCCGTGGCGAGGTCGCCCGGCACGGTGAACGGCGCGGCGTCCCAGCCCATCGCCTCGCGGGCGGCTTTGATCTGGTCGTCGAACAGGGTGTAGCCGTGGCTGTGGGGGTCGCCTTCCTTGGGACCCGCGCCCTTCGAGATCAGCGTCTTGCACGCGATCATGGTCGGGCGGTCCTGTTTGGTCGCCCAGCGCAGGGCGGCGGCGATCTTGCCGTGGTCGTGACCGTCGACGGCCTTGACCGCCCAGCCGGCGGCCTTGAAGCGGGCGACCTGGTCGCCGGTCTCGGAGATGGTCGCTTCGCCGTCGATGGTGGTGTTGTTGTCGTCGAACAGCACCGTCAGCTTGTTCAGCTTCAAGCGGCCGGCGATGCTGATCGCCTCGTGGCTGACGCCTTCCATCAGGCAGCCGTCGCCGGCGATCACCCAGGTGCGGTGGTCGACCAGGTCATGGCCAAAGCGGCCGGCCAGATGCGCCTCGGCCATTGCCATGCCGACGGCGGTCGCCAGGCCCTGGCCCAGCGGGCCGGTGGTGGTCTCGACGCCGGGGGTGTGGTGGACTTCCGGGTGGCCGGGGGTCAGCGAGCCCCACTGACGGAAGTTCTCGATCTCCTTCATCGTCACGGCCTTGTAGCCGGTCAGGTGAAGCAGGCTGTACAGCAGCATCGAGCCGTGGCCGGCCGACAGCACGAAGCGGTCACGGTCGGCCCAGTCGGGCTTGCTGGCGTCGAACTTCAGGAACTTGCCCCACAGGACGGTCGCCACGTCGGCCATGCCCATCGGCATGCCTTGGTGTCCGGACTTGGCCTTGTGCACAGCGTCCATGGAAAGGACGCGGATCGCGTCGGCCATCTTGATGGGCGAAACGGGCATGGAAGTTCCGTCTTGTCTTTGTTTTGCGGGGCTGCGCGAGGGGCGCAGTCGCATGGGAACCCTTGGGGGTCAACCCGCGTCAAAGGCTTAGGCCGGGAGCTGAACGCCCGTCGTGGGCGCTATGCAACATCGTCCGAGGGCGCTATAGCTGGAGCACGGCTTATGCTCACTTTTAGCATAACTCAGTAGCCCGTTGGGAAAGGCCGATCGCTTGGGTAGTCCCTCGTTCTTCTCGCCCTATCGCCATGGCTTCGTCCGCGTGGCGACGGCGGTTCCGAAAGTGAAGCTCGCCGACCCGGCCGTGAACGCCCGGAGCGTGCTGGCCCTGGTCCGCGAGGCGCACGCGGCCGGCGTGGCCGTGATCGTGTTCCCGGAGCTGGGTCTGACCGGTTACACGGTCGATGACCTGCTGCAGCAGAACGTGCTGCTGGACGCGGTCGAGGCGGCGATCGCGACGCTCGCCGAAGAGAGCCGCGACCTGGCCCCGCTGATCGTGGTCGGTGCGCCGCTGCGCGACGCCGGCCGGCTCTACAACACCGCCGTGGCGATCCAGGGCGGCCAGGTGCTGAGCGTGGTCCCCAAGAGCTTCCTGCCCAACTATCGCGAATTCTACGAGCGCCGCTGGTTCACGCCGGGCGCGGGAGTGGCGGGCAAGGCCCTGACCCTGGCCGGCCAGGCCGCGCCGTTCGGGACCGACGTCCTGCTGCGGGCCAGCGGCCCGACACCGTTTACCGTAGGCATCGAGATCTGCGAGGACGTCTGGACGCCCAACCCGCCCAGCACCGCCCAGGCGCTGGCGGGGGCCGAGATCCTGCTGAACCTGTCGGCCAGCAACATCACCATCGGCAAGTCCGAGACCCGCCGCCTGCTGTGCGCCAGCCAGTCGGAACGGGCGATCGCGGCCTATGTCTATTCGGCCGCCGGGGCCGGCGAGAGTTCGACCGACCTGGCCTGGGACGGCCATGTCGACATTCACGAGATGGGCCACCTGCTGGCCGAGACCGCGCGGTTCTCGACGGGCCCCGCCTGGACCTATGCCGACGTCGACGTCGACCGGATCCGCCAGGAGCGGATGCGGGTCGGCAGCTTCGGCGACTCGATGGCCTTGGCGCCGCCGAAGGTTCCGTTCCGGGTGATCCCGTTCACGTTCGCGCCGCCCGCCGGCGACCTGCCGCTGGCTCGCGCGATAGAGCGCTTCCCGTTCACCCCGTCGGACCCCGCCAAGCTGCGCGAGAACTGCTACGAGGCCTACAACATCCAGGTCCAGGGCCTGGCCCGCCGGGTCGAGGCGACCGGGTCCAAGAGCCTGGTGATCGGCATTTCGGGCGGCCTCGACTCGACCCACGCCCTGATCGTCGCCGCCAAGGCCATGGACCAGCTGGGCCGGCCGCGGTCGGACATTCGCGGCTACACCCTGCCGGGCTTCGCCACCTCGGACCGCACCAAGTCGAACGCCTGGGCCCTGATGAAGGCCATGGGCGTGACCGCCGAGGAGATCGACATCCGCCCGGTCGCCCAGCAGATGCTGGCGGGCCTGGGCCACCCGTTCGCCAAGGGCGAGCCGGTCTATGACGTGACGTTCGAGAACGTCCAGGCCGGCCTGCGCACCGACTACCTGTTCCGCCTGGCCAATCATCACAAGGGCATGGTGGTCGGGACCGGCGATCTGTCGGAACTGGCCCTGGGCTGGTGCACCTACGGCGTCGGCGACCACATGAGCCACTACAACCCCAATGGCGGAGTGCCCAAGACACTGATCCAGCACCTGATCCGCTTCGTGGCCCATTCCGGCGACGTCGACGCGGCGACCACGGCCCTGCTGGAGGATATCCTGGCGACCGAGATTTCGCCGGAGCTGATCCCGGGCGAAGAGGTCCAGGCCACCGAGAGCTTCGTCGGTCCCTACGCCCTGCAGGACTTCAACCTCTACTATATGACCCGCTACGGCATGGCGCCGTCGAAGATCGCCTTCCTGGCCTGGAGCGCCTGGCATGACGCGGACAAGGGCGCTTGGCCGGTCGGCCTGCCCGACAACGCCCGCCGCGCCTACGACCTGRCCGAGATCAAAAAGTGGCTCGCGCTGTTCCTGAAGCGGTTCTTCGCCAATCAGTTCAAGCGCTCGGCCGTGCCCAACGGGCCCAAGATCTCGTCCGGCGGGGCGCTGTCTCCGCGTGGCGACTGGCGGATGCCGTCCGACGCGACTGCCGACGCCTGGTTGGCCGAGTTGCACGCGGGGACGCCAAGCTGACGAAAACTCTTCGTTCCTTAGGGCTTCCCCTTTAAACCCCCTTCGCAATCACGCCCTATCAGGGCCGAAGACTGAAGTGTGTGGGGACAAGTCTTGAGTGCGATCTATCCGGTGATCTTGTGCGGCGGTTCGGGCACGCGTCTTTGGCCCGCGTCGCGTAGCGACCAGCCCAAGCAGTTCCTGAAGCTGGTCGGCGACCGCTCCTCGTTCCAGGAGACGGTGCTGCGGGTGAAGGACATCCCCGGTGTCGCCGAGATCGTCATCGTCACCGGCGAGGCCATGATCGGGTTTGTGGCCGCGCAGACCGCCGAGATCGGCGTCTGGGTCACCATCCTGGTCGAGCCCGAAGCGCGTGACTCGGCTCCGGCCGTCGCTGCGGCGGCGGCCTATGTCGAGCGCCAGGATGCCGACGGCGTCGTGCTGATGCTGGCCGCCGACCACCACATCTCCCAGCCCGAGATCTTCGGCGAGGCGGCGCTCGCCGCCGCCAAGGCCGCCGAGCAGGATTTGATCGTCACCTTCGGCGTGCAGCCGACCGTGCCGGCCACCGGCTTCGGCTATATCCGGCCGGGCGCGCCGCTGCTGGACGGTTCGGTGCGCGAGGTCGCCGCCTTCGTCGAAAAGCCCGATCAGGAGACCGCCGAACGGTACCTGCTGGAAGGCTATCTCTGGAACAGCGGCAATTTCGCCTTCAAGGCCTCCACCCTGCTGAGCGAGTTCGAGGCCTTCGAGCCGTCGGTCGCGGCCGCCGCCAGGGCCTGCATCGCCGTCCTGGAGCTTGAGGCCGGTCTCGGCCGGCTGGACCGCGAGGCCTTCGCCGGCGCGGCCAAGATCTCGCTGGACTACGCCATCATGGAGCGGACCCAGAAAGCCGCCGTCGTGCCGGCCGCCTTCGCCTGGTCGGACCTGGGCGCCTGGGACGCGATCTGGGAGGCCTCGGTCCGTGACGGCGAGGGCAACGCCCAGGACGGCGACGTGGATCTGCACGGCGCCACCAACGTGCTGGTGCGCACGACCGGCCCCTATGTCGGCGTCATCGGCGTCAGCGACATCGTGGTGGTGGTCGAGCCGGACGCCGTCCTGGTCTGCCAYCGCAAGGACAGCCAGGCGGTGAAGACCCTGGTCGACGGCCTCAAGGCCAAGGGGCGCTCGATCGCCTCGCGCAAGAGCGCCGCGCCGAACGGGATCGAGACCCTGGTCACCACCGACGGCTTCGACGTCGAGCTGCGGCGGGCGCCCGCTGGCGAGACCTTCGCCCTGCCGGTCTCCACCGTGCAGCTGCTGGAAGGCGTGCTGGAGATGGACGGCGACATCTACGCCGCCGGCGCGATCATCCCGCTGGACATCGAGGTCATGGCGCGGGCGATCGGCGCCGCGACCTTGCTGGTCACGAAGCCGCGCTAATTTTGGGCCGCGCTGACGGCCCTGTCCAGCTCCACGATCGCGCAGAGGATGTGGTAGAACGAGCTGGCGGGAGCCGGCTCGTCGACGAAGTCGCCGTTGGGCGAAAGCTTGTCGCGCCACAGGCCGGGGACGGGCGTGCGCAGATAGGCCATCAGGCCCTCGGCGCCGGCCGCAGCCATGGCCCACCAGCGCGGTTCACCGGTGATTTCGGCCGCCAGGGCGCCGGCCTTGATCCGCTCGGTCTGCGGCCACAGGCGGGCGTTGGGATCGTCGATCGAGAAATCGTCCAGCAGGGCGTTGATCGCCACGCCGTTGTCTTCGCTAATCCCGTGGGTCTCGCCGGCCTCGATCATCCGCAGGGCGGCGGCCATGGCGTCGGCGCGGCCGGTGAGCTTGCCCCAGCGCAGCAGCAGCCAGCCCCACTCGAACTGATGGCCCGGCTCGCAGATGCGGCCCTCGCGGCCCGAGGCCGGGTTCCAGTCCAGGTCGAAGAACTCGCGCAGCATGCCGCTCTGCGCCTGGATGAAGCGCGACAGGGTCAGCTCGGCGATCTCGTCGGCCAGGGCGCGCCAGACCGGATCGCTGTCGATCTCGGACCAGGCCAGGCACGCTTCCAGCA
Source organism: Caulobacter sp. P4_E5 (assembly GCF_056401555.1). Taxonomy (NCBI): domain Bacteria; kingdom Pseudomonadati; phylum Pseudomonadota; class Alphaproteobacteria; order Caulobacterales; family Caulobacteraceae; genus Caulobacter; species Caulobacter sp. P4_E5. Next base: position 33,421 of record NZ_JBFUJD010000013.1, on the reverse strand, counting down.
GGTGCATGTGCTCGTTGGAGCCCTGCGGGGCGCTGGGCGGATCGGTCAGGTAGAAGCCGCCTAGCGGATGCTTGCGCGTGGCGATCAGCTTGGTCCGCACCTCGGTCGCCAGGCGACGCATGTCGTCGGCCCGCTCCGGCGCGATCCGGGCCACGGCGGCGGCGGCGAACATCGAGAAGGCCTGGTCGTAGAGGGCGGCCGTGTCGTCCAGGCTGGCGCCGTCGGGCCCGACCAGGGCGCGGAACAGACCGTCGGGCCGGCGATAGGCCTGCAGGTAGAAGGACAGGCCGTGCTCGACGGCCTTGCGCCAGGGCCCGGCCCAGCCGAGGTCGCCGGCCACCGAATACGAATAGATCTGGCGGGGCAGCACCCGGCCGCGACGCGGGCCCTGGACCGGCTTGCCGTCCTGGCCGAGCTTCTCGAAGAAGCCGCCGGCCGGATCGGCGCCCGTCTTCCACCACAGCGGATAGGCCGCCTCGACGGCCCAGGTCTTGAGGCGGTCGCGCAGGCGGCTGGCGTCGGCGAAGGCGGTGGTCATCGAGCGGGCTCCCCAGAAGTCCGCCTTTCTAGTGCGTGTCGTGTGTCGAGGCCAAGACGGCGGCTTGGCGATTTGGCGTCGGTCGGGGTACTGCTCAGGTCATGACCAGCGTCCTTGCACCTCCGCCGCTGAAGGCCGTGTTCCTGGATCGGGACGGCGTGCTGAACATCGACCACGGCTATGTCTTCGATCCGGCCAGGCTGGAGTGGATCGACGGCGCGCGCGAGGCGGTGGCGGCGATGACCGCGGCCGGGCTGAAGGTGCTGGTCGTCACCAACCAGTCGGGCATCGGCCGGGGTTACTTCGACGAGACGGCGATGAACCACTTCCATGCGGCCATGCAGGCCCAGCTCGCCGAGTTGGGCGGGCGCATCGACGCCTTCTACCACTCCCCTTTTCACGAAACGGCCGTCATAGAAGCCTATCGGGTCGCCGATCATCCGGACCGCAAGCCGAACCCCGGCATGATTCTGCGCGGCCTGGCAGACTGGGGCCTGACGCCGGACGAGGCGGTGATCATCGGCGACCGCCACATCGACGTGGAGGCCGGCAATCGGGCGGGCATGCCCGGCCACCTGTTCAAGGGCGGAAACCTCCGGACCTTCGTCGGTCAGGTGCTGGGCGACCGAGTTCCCGCGCTCAAGTGAGAACGGGCTGAGATGAGGATTCTGCAGTTCGGCAAGACCGGCCAGGTCGCCACCGCCGTTCAGGCCGCCGCGCTGGGCAAGGCCGAGGTCGTCGCCCTGTCCCGCGCCGACTGCGATCTGGAAGATCCCGAGGCGGTGCGCGCGGCGGTGCTGGCCGCCGATTGCGACCTCGTCCTCAACGCCGCCGCCTTCACCCATGTGGATCCGGCCGAGGTTCGGCCCGACGAGGCCTTCGCGGTCAATGCGACGGCGCCGGGCGCCATGGCCGCCGCCTGCGCCGAACGCGGCCTGCCGTTCGTGCATCTGTCCACCGACGCGGTGTTCGACGGCCTGACCGACCGCGCCTATGTCGAGACCGACGAGGCCCGGCCGATCAACGTCTACGGCCGCTCGAAGCTGGCCGGCGAGGCGGCGGTCCTGGCCCATCCCAGGGCGGTGGTGTTGCGGATCTCCTGGGTGTTTTCCCGTTACGGCCGCAACTATGTGAGCTTCATGCTGCGCCTGGCGCGCGAGCGAGAGGTGTTGAAGGTGGTGGCCGACCAGTTCGGCACGCCGACCGACGGCGAGGCCCTGGCCGATTTCCTGATCGCCGCCGCGCCACGCTGGGCCGCCGCGCCCGCCCACGATCCGGCGTTCGGCCTGTTCCATTTCGCCAACACCGGCGAGACCAGCCGCTTCGACTTCGCCAAGGCCGCCATCGACCGCGATCCGCTGAGCAAGGCGCGGCTGGAGCCGACCACCCAGGCCGCCTTCGCCGAACCCGCCCCGCGTCCGCCGCGCTCGCCGCTCCATACCGGCAAGCTCCAGCGCGTGTTCGGTTTCGCGCCGGAGCCCTGGCGCACAGCGGTCGAACGCACGGCCGATCGCCTGATCGCGACCGGTTTCCCGGCCTAGGCGCTGGCGCCACGGGTCTGCTCGCGATAAACCGAGGCTCAACTTTTCCAGAAAAAATAGCGCAAGAGACCCATGCAGATCTTCCTCGACAGCACCGACACCAAGGTCATCGCCGACCTGGCCTCGACCGGCCTGGTCGACGGCGTGACCACCAACCCGACCCTGATCGCCAAGTCGGGTCGCCCGATGCTGGAAGTGATCGCCGAGATCTGCGACCTCGTCCCCGGCCCGATCAGCGCCGAGGTGGCCGCCACCACGGCCGACGCCATGATCGCCGAGGGCAAGAAGCTGGCCGCCATCGCCCCCAACGTGGTCGTGAAGATCCCGCTGACCCGCGACGGCCTGATCGCCTGCGTCGCCTTCGCCGACGAAGAGATCAAGACCAACGTCACCCTGTGCTTCTCGGCGACCCAGGCCCTGCTGGCCGCCAAGGTCGGCGCCACCTACATCTCGCCGTTCATCGGCCGCCTGGACGACTACGGTTTCGACGGCATGGACCTGATCCGCGACATCCGCGCGATCTACGACAACTACGGCTACGAGACCGAGATCCTGGCCGCCTCGGTGCGCCACGCCGCCCACGTCAAGGAAGCCGCGATCATCGGCGCCGACGTCGTCACCATCCCGCCGGCGGTGTTCGCCGAGCTCTACAAGCACCCGCTGACCGACAAGGGTCTGGAGCAGTTCCTGAAAGACTGGGCCTCGACCGGCCAATCCATTCTGTAGGAGCGATCCTGTAAGGGATTGCGCGTTCCCGGGCGGGTTTTCGCTCGCCCGGGAGGCGATCAAGTGATCACAGTTTATTTCGCAATGGCGAAGCTGGTTCGCAAATGCGTTCTGGCGCGTTAAAGGTGGTCCGTTTACAGAGGGCCACACTTATGGTTCCGACTGCCGCAGAGACCGAAGTCCGTTTGACCGGCCCCGAAGAGGCCGATCGCTTCTCGCGATTCCTCCATGGCTTCCTGTCGGCCAACGGCTTTCCGTTCGTGATCGTCCACGACACGCCCGAGTTCCTGGGCCATCTGCGCAAGGTGGTGTTCGAGGACGTCTGCCTCAGCCGCAAGTTCGCCAGCGAGTGGCTCAGCCAGCGCGGAACCGCCGGGGCGGCCTAGAGCGCGTCCGTCGCGCTCCGGCGTCTTAGGCTTGGAGTATGTCGGAGGACATACTCGGGGGCTTCCCTTATTCCAAGAACCGCGCCTACCTAGGGGAAATCGTTTCACCCTGCAGCGGAGCTGCGCCATGAACGACCCCAAATCCGGCTATCTTTCGATCGCCGGCTCTGCCTTGGATCTTATCGGCCGCACCCCGATGGTCGAGGTCAAGCATCTCGATACCGGCCTTTGCCGGCTCTTTCTCAAGCTCGAAAACCAAAACCCTGGCGGCTCGATCAAGGACCGCGTCGCCCGCTCGATGATCGAGGCGGCCGAGGCCGACGGCCGGCTCAAGCCTGGCGGCACGATCATCGAGGCCACGGCCGGCAACACAGGTCTCGGCCTGGCCCAGGTGGCGACCTTGAAGGGCTACAAGCTGATCCTGATCGTTCCGGATAAGATGGCCCGGGAAAAGATCCTGCACCTGCGGGCCATGGGCGTGGACGTCCGTCTGACCCGCAGCGACGTCGGCAAGGGCCATCCGGAATACTACCAGGACATGGCCCAGACCCTGGCCCAGTCGATCCCTGGCGCGCTGTATGCCAACCAGTTCGAGAACCCGGCCAATCCCCTGGCCCATGAGCTGACGACCGCCCCGGAAATTCTGGCCCAGATGGGCGGCGACATCGACGCCATCGTCGTCGGGGTCGGCTCGGGCGGCACCCTGACCGGTGTCGGCCGCTACATGAAGGCCCACTCGCCGAAGACCAAGATGGTGCTGGCCGATCCCGTCGGCTCGATCCTGCGCGACTATGTCGAGACCGGGACCTTCGGCGAGGCCGGGTCCTGGATCGTCGAGGGCATCGGCGAGGACTTCATCCCGGCCAACGCCCAGATGGACCTGGTGTCCAAGGCCTATTCGATCAGCGACCGCGAAAGCGTCGAGACCGCCCGCGAGCTGCTGCGCAAGGAGGGGATCCTGGCCGGATCGTCCTCGGGGTGCCTGCTGGCCGCCGCGTTGAAATACTGCCGCGAGCAGACCGAGCCCAAGCGAGTCGTCAGCTTGGTCTGCGACACCGGCTCGAAATACCTGACCAAGATGTTCAACGACCTGTGGCTGGCCGCCCACGGCTTCGACGGGCGGGAGATCCACGGCGATCTGCGCGACCTGATCGCCAAGCGCTATGCCGAGGGCGGGGTGATCGCCATCGGGCCCGACGACACCCTGATGACCGCCTACAACCGCATGCGTTCGTCCGACATCAGCCAGCTCCCGGTCGTCGACCACGGCCGGCTGGTCGGCATCCTCGACGAGAGTGACATTCTGGCGGCGGTCGAGGGGGCGGACGACCATCGCGGTGCGCGCTTCAAGACTGCGGTCGGCGACGCCATGACCCGCGAGGTGCGGACCCTGCAGGTCCACCAGTCGGTCGACGCCCTGCCCGAGGTGTTCGACCGCGACGAGGTCGCCCTGGTCGTCGATGGCGAGGAGTTCCTGGGCGTGATCACCCGAGTCGACCTGATCAATCACCTGCGGATGGGCGCTTAGATGTTGCGGCAATGTTCTCGTGGAGTCATCCTGTGTCGCGAGATCGAGACGAGGGTCGCATGACCATTGAAGTCCGTTTGCCGCCGGCTTTGGAAAAGTTCGCCCAGGACAGCGTCGCCGAAGGACGCTTCGAAAGCGTCAGTGACGTCGTGGCCTCGGGCCTGCGGTTCCTTCAGGCCCGCGAAGAGCAACGGCTCGCCTTTGTGCAATCGCTAAAGGACGCCGAGGAAGAGGCTGAGCGCGACGGCTACGTCACGCTCGAAGAGGTGATGGCGGACATCGACGCTATCATCGCATCCGCTGAACCCGCTCGCGCCGACTAGTGTCACCCGCGCGCCTTTCACTTCGCGCTCAACGCGATGTGCGCGCGGCCGTGACGGCGATCTCGGCTGATAGCCGCTCGGCGGCGCGTCGGTTTCAAGCTCAGTTGAGAGACTTGCTGATCCGACTTGGAGACTATCCGAAGGTCGGCGTCGAACGCCCTCAGATCATTGACCCGCCCTATAGGTTCGCCGCCTTTCGTGGGTTTCCGTATCTGGCTGTCTATGACGCTCATCTTCAGCCGCCCGTGATCATGCGTGTTCCGCACGGCGCTCAGGATCTGTCCAACCTGCTGCGCGATCTTCCCCAGAACGATGTTTGAAAGCCGCCCATGACCGACGCCCCCGGCAAGAACCGCCTGGACTTCGCCACCCGCACGATCCACGGCGGCCAGTATCCCGACCCGACCACCGGGGCGGTGATGGTGCCGATCTACGCTACCTCGACCTATGTCCAGTCCAGCCCGGGCGAACACAAGGGTTTCGAGTACAGCCGCAGCCACAACCCGACCCGGTTCGCCTTCGAGCGTTGCATCGCCGACCTGGAGAGCGGCACGGCGGGCTTCGCCTTCGCCTCGGGCCTGGCGGCGGCCTCGACGATCCTGGAGACCCTGGACAGCGGCGCGCACGTGATCGCCAGCGACGACCTCTATGGCGGCTCGTTCCGATTGTTCGACAAGGTGAGGAAGCGCTCGGCGGGCCTGACCTTCAGCTTCGTCGACATGGGCGACCTGGCGGCCGTCGAGGCGGCGATCACCCCGGCGACACGGATGATCTGGGTGGAGACCCCGACCAACCCGATGCTGCGTCTGGCCGACCTCGCCGGGATCGCGGTCATCGCCAAGAGGCACGGCCTGGTCACCGTCGCCGACAACACCTTCGCCAGCCCTTACATCCAGCGGCCGCTGGAGCTGGGCTTCGACATCGTCATGCATTCGGCCACCAAGTACCTGAACGGCCACTCCGACGTGGTGGCGGGCGTGGCCGTGGTCGGCGACAACGCCGTCTTGGCCGACCAGATGAAGTTCCTGCAGAACGCCGTCGGCGCCGTGCTGGGGCCGTTCGACAGCTTCCTGGCCCTGCGCGGGGTCAAGACCCTGGCGTTGCGCATGCAGCGGGCCTGCGACAGCGCGCTGGAGATCGCCCGCTGGCTGGAGAAGCATCCCGCGATCGAGCGGGTCATCTATCCGGGCCTGGAAAGCCACCCGCAGCACGACCTGGCCAAGCGTCAGATGACCGGCGGCTTCGGCGGTATCATCTCGGCCGATGTGAAGGGCGGCCTCGCGCCGGCGCGCAGGATGCTGGAACGCACGCGCCTGTTCACGCTGGCCGAAAGCCTGGGCGGGGTCGAGAGCCTGATCGAGCACCCGGCGATCATGACCCACGCCTCCATTCCCGCCGATCAGCGGGCGGCGCTGGGGATCTCGGACGGCCTCATCCGRCTTTCGGTGGGGATCGAGTCTTGCCGGGATCTGATTTCCGACCTCGACGCGGCTTTATCAGGCTGAGCAGGTGGTGATGCTCGCCCTCGCCCGGCATGACCGGCGAGGGATCGATCGCCTTGGACGGGCGCGGCGGCGGCAGGTCCGTGCGCGCCGGATCATCGGCCAGTAGGTGGGCCGCCAGCATCAGGTCGGTCTTGACCGGTCCGAAATCGGCGGCCGCCACCCAGACGCGGATCGCGGCCTGGGCGAAGGCTTCCGACAGGTCGGTGACCTCGATCATCGGAGCCGGGTCCTTGCGGATGCGCGGATCGCTCTCGGCCCGTTCGCGCAAGCGCTTCAGGACCGGCACCAGGTCGGTCTTCAGCGGCACCTTGAACAGCACGTCGACCCGCCGGCTGCGGTGGGCCGAATAGTTCAGGATCACGTCGCCGAACACCTTGCTGTTGGGGATCATCACCTTGACGTTGTCGGGGGTGGCGATCTCGGTGAACAGCAGGTCCAGCGCCTTGACGGTGCCCTGGCGGGTGGAGCTCTCGATCAGGTCGCCGACCTTGTAGGGGCGGATCAGCAGGATCATCACCCCGGCCGCCACATTGGACAGGGCGCCTTGCAAGGCCAGGCCGATGGCCAGGGAGGCCGCGCCCAGGACAGCGATGATCGAGGTGGCCTGCACGCCCAGCTGCTGCAGCACGGCCACCAGGCCCACGGCGATGATCGCGTAGCGGGTCAGGGAGGCGCTGAAGCTTTCCAGCGTGGCGTCGGGCGCGTTGCGGTGCACCTTGTTCAAGGCCCGGCGCACCACGCGGGACAGCCAGCCCGCCACCCAGAAGGTCACCGCCAGGATCAGGGCGGCGACCACCAGGTTCACCGCCAGCTTGCCCAGCCAGTCCAGGAAATGACTGAACATGGTCTCGTCGGCCTTCACGTTCGCGAGCGACGGCAGGGACGCGTCCGTCGGGATGATACTGGGCTTGGTCTGCATGGAGTTCTCGATAGGCGCCCCCGCGCCTATCGGTCAACGACAAGGCGAACCAACCGTTCCGCTTCGCGCATTTCGAGGCGGGAAACAGTCGGTTACATCAATTGGCTCGAAATCGTCATCAACCGACACTAGAGCGAGCGCCCATGAGCATGTCCTTCATCGACCTCGCCGCGCAGCAGCGCAGGATCCGCGACAAGATCGACGCCGCCATCGCCAAGGTGCTCGACAGCGGCGCCTATGTCATGGGTCCGCAGGTCCGCGAGTTCGAGGCCAAGCTCGCCGAGTTCGGCCAGGCCAAGCTGGCCCTGTCCTGCGCCAACGGCACCGACGCCATCGCGCTGCCGCTGATGGCCTGGGGCGTGGGCCGGGGCGACGCGGTGTTCTGCCCGTCGTTCACCTTCGCCGCGACACCGGAAGTCGTGCCGTGGGTCGACGCGACCCCGGTGTTCGTCGACGTGCTGCCCGACACCTACAATCTCGACCCGATTAAGCTGGACGCCGCCATCGCCGCGGTGAAGGCCGAGGGACGCCTGACGCCGAAGGTGGTGATCGCCGTCGACCTGTTCGGCCAGCCGGCTGACTATCCGGCCATCAAGGCCATCTGCGACCGCGAAGGCCTGAAGCTGATCGCCGACAGCGCCCAGGGCTTCGGCTGCACGCTGGACGGCAAGCATCCGCTGCACTGGGCCGACGTCGCCACCACCAGCTTCTTCCCGGCCAAGCCGCTGGGCTGCTACGGCGACGGCGGCGCGGTGCTGACCAATGACCCCGTCCTGTGGGACCTGATGGACAGCTATCGCGTCCACGGCAAGGCGGTGGGTCCAGACCTCGAGGGCAAGACCTTCGACCACGACCCCAAGTACCTGAACACCCGCATCGGCATGAATTCGCGTCTCGACACCATCCAGGCGGCGATCCTGATCGAGAAGCTGGCCCTGTTCGCCGAGGAGATCGCGCTGCGCCAAGTCGTGGCCGACCGCTATGCCCAGGGTCTGAAGGGCGCGGTGCTGTCGACCCCGACGGTGATCGCGGGCGGGGTCTCCGTCTGGGCGCAATATGTGATCGAGCATTCGGATCGCGACGGTCTGGCCGCGCACCTGAAGACCCAAGGGATCCCGACGGCCGTCTACTATCCCGTGCCGATGCACGTGCAGGCGCCCTACGCCCATTTCCCGCGCGGCGCCGGCGGCCTACCGGTGACCGAGGCCAAGGCGCGGACCGTGCTGGCCCTGCCGATGCATCCGTATCTGGGCGAGGCCGACCAGACGAAGATCATCGACGCGATTCGGGCCTTCAACGGCTGATTGCACCGTTAAGGTCTGGCGTCTCGCGCCTCAGGCCCTATATGCCGCGCATATGCGTCTCGTGGCTGGGGCGTCAGCCCGCGCGAGAAAACCCATGTCCGACACCGCTCCCTCGCCGCATCCCGGCATGGGCTTTGGCCAGTTCGTCGCCCTGATCGCGGCGATGATGGCCACCAACGCCCTGGCCATCGACTCGATGCTGCCGGCGTTGCCGCATATCGGCGAGGCGTTGGGGATCCATGATCCGAACGCTCGCCAGTGGGTGATCACCTCCTACCTGCTCGGCTTCGGCGTCGCCCAGCTGGCCTATGGCTCGCTGGCCGACCGCTATGGCCGCAAGCCGGTGCTGATGGTCGGACTGACGCTCTACACCCTGTTCGCCGCCCTCTGCGCCTTCTCGACCTCGTTCGAGATGCTGCTGATCGCCCGGTTCCTCACCGGCCTGGGCGCGGCCTCGACCCGGGTGCTGGCGGTGTCGATCGTCCGCGACTGCTACGCCGGCCGGCAGATGGCGCGGGTGATGTCGCTGGCCTTCATCGTCTTCCTGGCCACGCCGGTGATCGCGCCGTCGCTGGGCCAGGCGGTCATGCTGTTCGCCTCGTGGCGCTGGATCTTCGGGATCCTGTCGATCTTCGGTTTGATCGTCATCGCCTGGGCCGCGATCAAGCTGCCCGAGACCCAGAATCCCCAGGACCGCATCCCGATCTCGGTGGCGGGCGTCACCTCGGCCTTCAAGATCGCGCTCACCGACCGCATCGCCATGGGCTACACCCTGGCCGCGGCCCTGGTGTTGAGCGGCCTGTTCGGCTTCCTCAATTCGGCCCAGCAGGTGTTCGTCGACGTGCTGGGCGCGGGCGACATCTTCCCGCTGATCTTCGCCGGCATCGCGGGGGCCATGGCCGTCTCGTCGCTGCTGAACTCGCGGATCGTGGAACGACTCGGCATGCGCAAGGTCTCGCACTGGGCGCTGATCGGCTTCATCGGCTTCGCCGCCGTCCACGCCGTGATCGCGATGAGCGGCCACGAAACCCTGTGGACCTTCTCCCTGATGCAAGCCGGCATGATGTTCTGCTTCGGCCTGGTCATGTCGAACTTCGGGGCCATCGCCATGGAGCCGCTGGGCCATGTCGCGGGCGCGGCCGCCTCGATCCAGGGCTTCATCACCACGATCGGCGGGGCCTTGTGCGGGTTCGTCATCGGCCAGCTCTTCGACGGCACCACGGTGCCGCTGACCCTGGGTTTCACGGGTTTCGGCCTGGCCGGCCTGCTGATGGTGCTGGCCACCGAGAAGGGCAAGCTGTTCCAGACGGGTTCGGCCTCGCCCGCCCCGGCGGCGGCGCACTAGTCGAGCATCGCCTCCAGCGTCGCCAGCGCGTCGGCTTCCCGCGAGGGCTTGTCCCAGCGGATGCGATTGATGCGCGGGAAGCGCATGGCCACGCCGGACTTGTGGCGGGTCGAGCGCTGCAGGCCCTCGAACGCGACCTCGAACACCAGGCCGAACTCCTGGTCGGCCCGCACCGAGCGCACCGGGCCGAAGCGCTCGATCGTGTGGTCGCGGACGAACTTGTCGATCAGCTTCAGCTCCTCGTCGGTGAAGCCGAAATAGGCCTTGCCGACCGGGGTCAGGCTGCGCCGGCCCTCCTCGTCCTCGCGCCAGACGCCGAAGGTGTAGTCGGAATAGAAGCTGGACCGCTTGCCGTGGCCGCGCTGGGCGTACATCAGCACCGCGTCGATCAGGTGCGGGTCGCGCTTCCACTTGAACCATGGACCCTTGGGGCGGCCGGGTTCGTAGACGCTGTCGCGGCGCTTCAGCATCAGGCCTTCGGAGAGGCGCGCGTCGCCCTCGGGCGGGTCCAGGCGCAGGCCGGCCAACTCTTCCCACGAGCCGAACGGCTGCAGCGGCGAGAGGTCGATCCGCGTCGTCTTCAGCCGAGCCACGAACGCCTCCAGCCGCGCACGGCGTTCAACGAAGGGCAGGCCGCGCAGGTCCTCCTCGCCATCCAGCATCAGGTCGTAGGCGCGGATCCCGGCCGGGAAGCTCGCCAGCTGCTTGGCGTCGACGGTCTTGCGGTTCAGCCGCTGCTGCAGGTCGCCGAACGGGGCCAGGGCGCCGCCGCGCAGGACCAGAAGTTCGCCGTCGATCGCGCCCTCGAAATCCAGCGCCTCGACCACGTCCGGGAAGCTGGCCGAGATGTCGTCGCCGGTGCGGGTGTAGAGCCGCCGTTCGCCGCGTTCGCTGACCGCCTGGACCCGGATGCCGTCCCACTTCCATTCGGCCACGTAGTCGCCGGGATCGAGCTTGGCGAAATCGACCGCCTCGTCGATCGGCTGGGCCAGCATCACCGGTCGGAAGCGCCCCGGCGCGTCGGGCGAGGGGCGTTCCGATCGTCCCTCCAGCCAGGCGAACAGGTCGCCATAGGGCGGCGCCATCGCGTGCCAGACCTCCTCGATCTCGCCGATCTCGACCCCGCCGAAGTTGGCGCAGGCCTGTTTGGCCAGGCGCGACGAGACGCCCACCCGCAGGCCGCCGGTCATCAACTTCAGCAGCGCCCAGCGGCCGTCGGGATCCAGGGCGTCCAGCCAACTCTCGATCAGCCTCTGGACCTCGGTCCGCGAGGCTGAATGCAAGGCCTCGATGACCTCGGACAGTTCCGGCGGGCGGTTGGCGCCAGGCTTGGCCGGCCAGACCAGGGCGACGGTCTCGGCCAGGTCGCCGACATAGTCGTAGGACCAGGCGAACAGCTGGGCGTCCATTCGCGCCTCGACCGCCTTGCGAATGAAGGCCGGCTTGGCGGCGTTGAACGACAGCGCGCCGGTCAGGGCCGCCAGGGCGTAGCCGCGATCGGGGTCCGGCGTCTGGCGCAGATGGTCCTCGATCAGGGTCAGCTTGGCGTTGCGCGAGGCCGTCAGCGACAGGCGATCCAACAGATGAGCGAAGGCGCGCATGGACATGGAATGTCGAGCGGCCTCCGTTCGTTCAACCGACGTCCTAACCAAGCCGCCGCGACCCCCTCGCGCAAGAGGGCGGACGATGCTAGATTAAAACATCTGTTTGAAATCGATGCGAGGCGGTCATGGACGAGATCCCCGAGGGCTTCGGTCCCCACGCGCGCAAGAGCCCGCTGACCGATCCGTGGGAGCCGCTCTACGCCAAACCCACGCCGGACCGCCTGGTGCTGGGCGCGCGCGTGCGGGAGGCGCACTGCAATTCACGGGGCATGCCGCACGGCGGCTTCCTGGCCGCCTTGGCCGACAACGCCATGGGCCTGTCGCTGGGCGTGAACCTGGCCGCTGCGCGCCAGCCGGCCGGCGGCCTCGTCACCGTGTCCCTGACGCTCGACTATCTGGGCGCGGCCAAGCTGGGCCAATGGCTCGAGTTCGACACCGACTTCGTCAAGCTGGGCCGCTCGATCTGCTTCGCCGAGGCGACGGTGCGCGCGGACGGGGTCGCGGTGGCCCGGGCAAGGGCGACGTTCAAGGTCTTGGAGGCCAAGGCGGCGGCGTGAACTTCCCTCTCCCCTTGCGGGAGAAGGTGTCGGCCGAAGGCTGACGGATGAGGGGTCGCGCAAACAGAACCGCCGTGACGAGCGGTGAGGCTGTCGCGGCGGTTCTGTTCTTCAACCCCTCACCCGACCCACTGCGTGGGCCACCCTCTCCCACAAGGGGAGAGGGAACAGTGCCTAGGCCCGTTCGTGCACCGCTTCCTCGGCCGCGAGCGGCTGGGGCAGGCGGTTGATCATTTCCTTCGGGCAGACCTGCCAGAACTGGTCGCGGACCCGATCCCAGTCGCGCAGCAGGGTCTCGGCGAACACCGAGTCCGTCTCGCGGGCGTGCTCGGCGATCAGCGAGCGCAGCACGCCTTCCCAATAGGGCGAGGCCAGGCGCTGCACGACGATGCTGTCGGGATTGATGTTCTCCTGGAACCGGTCGTGCTGGTCGAGCACGAAGGCCATGCCGCCGGTCATGCCCGCGCCGAAGTTGCCGCCCGTCGGGCCCAGGATCACCACCTGGCCGCCGGTCATGTACTCGCAGCCGTTGGCGCCGCAGCCCTCGACCACCGTGGTGGCGCCCGAGTTGCGGACCGCGAAGCGTTCACCCGCCTGGCCCGCCGCGAACAGCCGGCCCGAGGTGGCGCCGAACAGCACGGTGTTGCCGATCAGGGTGTTGGTCTCCGGGGCCGCCAGGCCACGCGCCGGCCGGATCACGATCGTCGCGCCCGACAGGCCCTTGCCGACATAGTCGTTGGCCTCGCCGGTCAGTTCGATGCGCAGGCCCTGGACCGCGAAGGCGCCCAGGCTCTGGCCGGCCGAGCCCTTGAGCTGGACGGTCAGGTGGCCGGCGGGCAGGCCCTTCATACCGAACTTGCGGACGATGTGGCTGGACGTGCGCGTGCCGATGGTGCGGGCGGTGCTGCGGACCGTGTAGGTCAGCTGCATCTTCTCGCCGCGTTCCAGCAGCGGGGCGGCGTCGCGGACGATCTGGGCGTCCAAGGTGTCGGGCACCGCGTTGCGGCCGACGACCGTGTTGTACGGCTTGTTGGCGCCCGGATCGGCGCGGACCAGCAGCGGGTTCAGGTCGAGGTCGTCGAGGTGTTCGCCGCCGCGGCTGACCTGGGCCAGTAGGTCGGTGCGGCCGACGATTTCCAGCAGGCTCTTGAAGCCCAGGCCCGCCAGAATCTCGCGGACTTCCTCGGCCACGAAGGTGAACAGGTTGATGACCTTGTCCGGCGTGCCGGTGAATTTGGCGCGCAGGGCCTCGTCCTGGGTGCAGACCCCGACCGGGCAGGTGTTGGAGTGGCACTGGCGCACCATGATGCAGCCCATCGCCACCAGCGAGGCGGTGCCGATGCCGAACTCCTCGGCGCCCATCATGGCGGCGATGACGATGTCGCGGCCCGTGCGCATGCCGCCGTCGGCCCGCAGGACCACGGAGTGGCGCAGGTTGTTCAGGGTCAGCACCTGGTTGGCTTCCGACAGGCCCATCTCCCACGGACCGCCGGCATACTTCACCGAGGTCTGCGGCGAGGCGCCCGTGCCGCCGACGCCGCCGGCGACCAGGATCACGTCGGCCTTGGCCTTGGCGACGCCGGCCGCGATCGCGCCGATGCCCGTGGCCGCGACCAGCTTTACGGTCACCCGGGCGATCGGGTTGATCTGCTTCAGGTCGTAGATGAGCTGGGCCAGGTCCTCGATCGAATAGATGTCGTGGTGCGGCGGCGGGCTGATCAGCATCACGCCGGGTGTCGAGTGACGCAGGCGGGCGATCATCTCGGTGACCTTGAAGCCGGGCAGCTGACCGCCCTCGCCGGGCTTGGCGCCCTGGGCGACCTTGATCTCCAGCTCGACGCACTGGTTCAGATATTCGGCGGTGACGCCGAACCGGCCCGAGGCCACCTGCTTGATGGCGCTGTTGGGGTTGTCGCCGTTCGGCAGGGGCTTGTAGCGCGCGCTGTCCTCGCCACCCTCGCCCGAGACCGAGCGGGCGCCGATGCGGTTCATGGCGATGTTCAGGGCGCCGTGGGCCTCGGGGCTGAGGGCTCCCAGGCTCATGCCGGGCGTGACGAAGCGCTTGCGGATCTCGTTGACGCTCTCGACGTCGTCGGTCGAGATCGGGTTGCGGTCCGAACGCCAGTCCAGCAAGTCGCGCAGCTGGATCGGCTTCTGGGTGCGCAGGCCGTTGGACCAGCGGCGATACAGCTCATAGTCGCCGGTGTCGCAGGCCGTCTGCAGGGTGTGCATAAGGCGCGCTTCGAAGGCGTGGGCCTCGCCCGAGCGGCGGGCCTTGTACAGGCCGCCGACCGGCAGGGTGACGGCGGCCGTCCCCCAGGCCTTGCGGTGCAGCTCGACCGTCTTGCTCTCGATGCCGGCCAGGCCGATGCCCGAGATGCGCGAGGGCATGCCGGGGAAGAACTCGGCGGCCAGGGCGCGCGACAGGCCGACGGCTTCGAAGTTGTAGCCGCCGCGGTACGAGGAGATGACGCTGATGCCCATCTTGGAGATGATCTTTAAGAGGCCGCCCTCGATGGCCGTCTTGAAGTTGATGCAGACGTCGCGCAGCGACTTCTCGCCGACCAGGCCGCGCTCCAGGCGGTCCTGGAAGCTCTCCTGGGCCAGGTAGGCGTTGACCGCCGTGGCGCCGACGCCAACCAGCACCGCGAAATAGTGGGTGTCCAGGCACTCGGCCGAGCGGACGACGATCGACACGTACGAGCGCAGGCCCTTGGCGACCAGATGGGCGTGGACGCCGCCGGTGGCCAGGATCATCGGCAGGCCGACGCGGCCCTCGGCCGAAGCCTCGTCGGTCAGGACGATGGCGCCGCAACCGCGCAGGACGGCGTCTTCGGCGTCGGCGCGGATGCGGTCGAGGTTGGCGCGCAGGGCGTCGCCGCCCCGGGCCTCGGGCGCGGGCAGGGGCATGGTGCAGTCGATGACCGCGACGTTCTTCTCGCCCAGCAGGCCGTGGATCCGCTCGTACATGCCGGTGGTCAGCACGGGGCTTTCCAGCACGTACACATCCGCTTGCGCGGCGTCCTGAGCCAGGATGTTGCCCAGGTTCTTGAAGCGGGTCTTCAGGCTCATGACGCCCGTTTCCCGCAGGGGGTCGATCGGCGGGTTGGTCACCTGGCTGAAGTTCTGGCGGAAGTAGTGGCTCAGCGGACGGTACTTCTCCGACAGCACCGCCAGCGGCGTGTCGTCGCCCATCGAGCCGACGGCTTCCTTGCCTTCCTCGACCATGGGGGCGAGGACCATCTCGATGTCCTCGAGGCTGTAGCCGGCGGCGGCCTGGCGGCGCGTCAGCTCCTCGCGACCGAACTTGCGCGGCTCGGGGCCCGGGCCGATCTCCTTTTCGAGATCGACCATGTTGCCCAGCCACTCGGTGTAGGGGTGGCGGTCGGCCAGTTCGTCGATGATCTCGTTCTCGCCGTAGAGGCGGCCCTCGGCCAGATCGATCGCGATCATCCGGCCAGGCGAGATAGCCAGCTTGCGGGTGATGCGGGCTTCGTCGACGCCGCACATGCCGGCTTCCGAGCCCATGATCACCAGGCCGTCGTCGGTATAGGCCACGCGCAGCGGACGCAGGCCCGAGCGGTCCTTGCCAGCCACGACCCAGCGGCCGTCGGTGGCGCACAGGGCGGCCGGGCCGTCCCACGGCTCCATCACGGCGTTGCAGTACGAGTAGAGCGCCTTGTGGGCGTCCTTCATCTTCGGGTTGGAGGCTTCCGGCACCAGCAGGGCCTTGGCCATCGGCGCGTCACGGCCGGCGCGCACCAGCACCTCGAAGGTGTTGTCGAGGTTGGCGCTGTCCGAGCCGCCCGGCTGGATCACCGGCTTCACGTCGTCCCCGAACTCACCGAAGGCCTGGGCGGCCATCTTGATCTCGTGGGACTTCATCCAGTTGACGTTGCCCTTGATGGTGTTGATCTCGCCGTTGTGGGCGAGCATCCGGAAGGGCTGGGCCAGGCGCCATTGCGGGAAGGTGTTGGTCGAATAGCGCTGGTGGAAGATCGCCACCGCGGCGGCGAAGCGGTCGTCTTTCAGGTCGGGATAGAACTCGTCGATGTGCTCGGCGAGGAACATGCCCTTGTAGATCAGCGACTTGGCCGAGAACGAGCAGATATAGAAGTCCGAGATGTTCTGGGCGTGGACGCGCTTTTCGATGCGCTTGCGGCACAGGAACAGGGCGCGCTCCAGCGCCTCGCCTTCCAGGCCGGCCGGACCGGCCAGCATGATCTGCTCGATTTCCGGACGGGTGGCGTTGGCCTTCTCGCCGATCACCGAGGTGTCGACCGGCACCTGGCGCCAGCCATAGATGTAGAAGCCGAACCGCAGGGCCTCGGCCTCGACGATCGTGCGGCAGGCCTCCTGGGCGCCCAGGTCGGTGCGCGGCAGGAAGATCTGGCCGACGGCGACCGGGCCCGAGCGCAAGGCGTGGCCCGTGCGGCGCACCTGGTCGACGAAGAAGTCCTGCGGGACGCTGACCAGCACGCCGGCGCCGTCGCCGGTGCGGCCGTCCGCGTCCACCGCGCCCCGGTGCCACAGCGCCTTTAGGGCCTTGATCGCCAGCTCGACGACCTCGCGGCGCGGCTTGCCGTCGATGGCGCAGATCAGGCCGACGCCGCAGGCGTCGCGCTCGGTCGACGGGTCATAGGCGTGGCCGTCGATCAGGGCCTGGCGGTTCTTCAGATAGAGGTCCATCTGGTCCATGGTCTTGGTCCTCTCTCTTATTCCGCCGCGATCAGCGCGGAGGCGCCGACCTTGGCCTGCAGGTAACGGTGGATGGCGTCGGCGGCGTCGCGGCCGTCCTTGATCGCCCAGACGACCAGCGAGGCGCCGCGGACGATGTCGCCGGCGGCGAACACGCCGTCGAGATTGGTCATCTGGTTGCGGACGTCGGCCTTGACCGTGCCCCAGCGCGTGACCTTCAGGTCCGGCGCCGACCAGGCTTCCGGCAGGTTTTCAGGCTCGAAGCCGAGAGCCTTCAGCACCAGCTGGGCCGGGCGGTCGAAGTCGCCGCCGGGGATTTCCTCGGGGCTCTGGCGGCCCGAAGCGTCGGGCGCGCCCAGGCGCATGCGGATGGCGCGCACGCCAGTGACGGCCTCGGCCTCGCCCGACAGGGCGCGGGGGGCGGCCAGCCATTCGAAGGTGACGCCTTCTTCCTCGGCGTTTGAAACCTCGCGCATCGAGCCGGGCATGTTGGCCTTGTCGCGGCGATAGAGGCAGGTGACCGAGGTCGCGCCCTGGCGGATGGCGGTGCGCACGCAGTCCATGGCGGTGTCGCCGCCGCCGACCACGACGACGTCCTTGCCCTCGGCGTTCAGTTCGCCCGACTCGTAAGCCGGCACGGCGTCGCCAAGACCCACGCGGTTGGAGGCGATCAGGTAGTCGAGCGCGGGCGCGACGCCCTTGCTGCCGCCGCCGGGCACGGTCAGGTCGCGCGCGGCGTAGACGCCGACGGCGATCAGCACCGCGTCGTGCTTGGCGCGCAGGTCTTCCAGGGTGGCGTCCTTGCCGACCTCGAAGCCCAGCTTGAACGCGACGCCGCCGTCGGCCAGGCGCTGGGTGCGGCGCTCGACGACATCCTTCTCCAGCTTGAAGCCGGGGATGCCGTAGATCAGCAGGCCGCCGGCGCGGTCGTGGCGGTCGTAGACAGTGACGTCATAGCCGTCCTCGCGCAGCTTCTCGGCGGCGGCCAGGCCGGCGGGGCCGGCGCCGACGACGCCGATCGACTGGCCGCGCGCCGAACCGGCGACCAGCGGCTTCACCCAGCCCATCTCCCAGGCCTTGTCGGTCAGGTAGCGTTCGACCGAGCCGATCGTCACGGTGCCGTGACCTGACTGCTCTATGACGCAGTTGCCTTCGCACAGACGATCCTGGGGGCAGATCCTGCCGCAGACTTCCGGCATGGAATTGGTCGCCTGGGACAGCTGGTAGGCTTCTTCCAGGCGGCCCTCGGCCGTCATCCGCAGCCAGTCGGGGATGTTGTTGTGCAGCGGGCAGTGCGTCTGACAGAACGGCACGCCACATTGCGAGCAACGCGAGGCCTGCTCGTTGGCCTTGGCGTCGATGAAGTCGGCGTAGATCTCGTGGAAGTCGCCAGAACGCTCGGCCGCCGCACGCTTTTCAGGCGTCTTGCGGGCCACCGTCGTGAATTTCAGCATGCGCTCGGCCATGCGACTTCCCTCATCCCCGTCACGGGAGAAAAATTGCTCAGGCGGGCCTAATACGGACTCTTTGGGGCAATAAGAATGTGTTGGTCAAAAATATAGACTTATATCGCCCTGTTAAGGGTGTGGTCATTGAGATCGACTCGCAACAGTCAGTCAAATTAGTCCACTTTGTGGATTTACGACCTATTTACCCTATAGGGCGCACGCCAGGGCGGGGTTTGGAGCCGAACAATGCCTGATTGGTTGAGCGCTATCATTCTGGGTCTGGTCGAGGGGCTGACGGAGTTCATACCCGTCTCCTCGACCGGCCACTTGTTGCTGACCAAGGAGCTGATGGGGCTGAAGGATCCCTCCTGGGACACCTTCATCGTGCTGATCCAGCTGGGCGCCATCCTGGCGGTGGTCGCCCTCTACTTCCAGAAGCTGTGGAAGGTGCTGATCGGCCTGCCGAGCCGGCCCGAGGCGCGGCGGTTCGCGCTCAGCGTCATCATCGCCGTCGCGCCGGCCTTCGTCGCGGGTCTGCTGCTGCACGACGTGATCAAGAAGTTCCTGTTCGAGAGCCCGCTGATCATCTGCTGGTCGCTGCTGATCGGGGGCGTCATCCTGCTGTTCATCGACAGGAAGGCCCCGCCGGCCGTCGATCACGACGCCATGGACCTGCCGCTGCACAAGGCGCTGATCGTCGGCCTGTTCCAGTGCCTGTCGCTGGTGCCGGGCGTGTCGCGCTCGGGCTCGACCATCGTCGGCTCGATGCTGTTCGGCATCGAGCGGCGGGCCGCGGCCGAGTTCAGCTTCTTCATGGCGATCCCGATCATGGTCGGGGCCTTCGCCTTGGACGTCTACAAGAACCGCGACGCCCTGGACGCCGGCCATGTCGGCATCGTGGCGATCGGCTTCGTCGTCTCGTTCCTGTCGGGCCTGGTGGTGGTGAAGTACATGCTCGACTTCGTCGGCAAGCGCGGCTTCGCGCCGTTCGCCTGGTGGCGGATCGTCGTCGGCATCGGCGGCCTGGCGGTGCTGTACCTGCGGCATTGAAGTTTCCTTCTCCCCTTGCGGGAGAAGGTGTCGCCGTCAGGCGACGGATGAGGGGTCGCACAAACGAAAACCGCCGCGACTAGCCGAAAGGCCGGTCGCGGCGGTTTCTGTTTTCAACCCCTCACCCGACCCGCTGCGCGGGCCACCCTCTCCCGCAAGGGGAGAGGGGAACAAGCATCCTAGAACGCCCCCGCCGGGGTCTCGGCGTACTGGCCGCCCTTGCGGAAGCGGTAGAGATAGGTCGGGACCACGGCCTCGACGGCGGTCGGGATCACGCCGGCCTCGGCCAGGCCAGGCAGGCCGCCGTCGGCGACGTTGTCGCTCTTCAGCATCTCGACCTGGTCGGAGGTCACCGGCGGGGCCCACGGGACGATCCCGGCCAGGATATCGCCCACCGAGCCGAGCAGCGAGGCGATCGGCCACGGCAGCGGGGCCAGCGGCCGGTCGCGGCCGGTCTCGGTCAGCACCAACCGCAGGATCTCGCGCATCGTATAGACGGTCGGGCCGCCCAGCTCGTAGGTCACGCCGACGGCAGCGGGGCTGGCGGCGGCCTTGGCGATCACGGCGGCGACGTCGCCGACAAACACCGGCTGCACGCGCGTTTCGCCGCCGACCAGCGGCACGACCGGAGCCAGGGCCGCGATCTGGGCGAACTTGTTGAAGAACTTGTCGTCGACGCCGAACACCAGCGAGGGCCGAACGATCGTCGCACCCGGGAAGGCGGCGCGCACGGCGGCCTCGCCCTCGGCCTTGGTGCGGAAATATTTCGAGTCCGAAGTCGCCTTGGCGCCCAGGGCGCTGACGTGGACCAGATGCTTGACGCCGAGCTGGCTGGCCGTCTCGGCCACGGTCTTGGCGCCCATGACGTGCAGGGACTGGAACTTCTGACGGCCGCTCTCCCAGAGCACGCCGACCAGGTTCACGCAGGCCTCGGCGCCGTCCAGGGCGCGGGCGACCGAAGCGGGATTGCGGACATTGGCCTGGACCACCTCGATCTGGCCGACGTCACCCAGCATGCGCATGCGATAGGCCAGATTGGGCTGGCGCACGGCCACCCGCACCCGGTGGCCCGCCTTGGCCAGAGCGCGCACGACCTGGCCGCCCACGAAACCCGTGCCGCCGAACACCGTGACAAGACCCTGCATCTTCATTCCTCGTCGCATGCGATGACGCCACCGCGATAAACGCGGGGATTAGACGACCACGGCCTTGTTCGCAACGAAATCACGATTTGTCGATTTTTGGCTGTTGACGCGGCCGGAGGCTTTCCCTAAACGTCCCGGCCTCGCGGCGACCTAACGGTTGCTACCGCGGGCCCAGGTGGCGGAATTGGTAGACGCGCTGGCTTCAGGTGCCAGTGACCGAAAGGTCGTGGAGGTTCGAGTCCTCTCCTGGGCACCACCCTTACAGAGCTTCTTTTAAGAAGCGGGGTGGCGCCGAACTTCCCAACGGCCAAACTTCCAACGGATAGATATCCCGTTCATCGTGAGTATAAGTGACGCGCGCCTATATCAGGCGCGTGGTTCGACGCGTCGCGGGCGAACCCGAGCCGGAGATTTCTGAGACTTGGCCAATTTTGTTCACGAGGGCGACCTGCCCGACGGCGCGTTCGCCGGGGCGAGCATCATCGCGATCGATTCCGAGACCATGGGCCTGCGCCTGGGTCGCGACCCGCTGTGCGTGGTCCAGCTGTCGTCGGGCGACGGCGACGCCCACGTGGTGCGCCTGAGGCGCCCGGCCTACGACTGCCCCAATCTCAAGGCTCTGCTGACCGATCCGGGCGTGCTGAAGCTTTTTCACTTCGGCCGCTTTGATATCGCCATGTTCGAACTCCATCTGGGAGTCGTGACCGCACCCGTCTACTGCACCAAGATCGCCTCTAAGCTGGCTCGCACCTACACCGACCGCCACGGCCTGAAGGACGTGACGCGCGAGTTGCTGAGCGTAGAGCTGTCCAAGGCCCAGCAGTCGTCGGACTGGGGCGCGGCCGCTCTGAGCGCCGAGCAGGTGGCCTACGCTGCCTCGGACGTGCTGCACCTGCACGCCCTGCGCGAAAAGCTGAACATCATGCTGGAACGCGAGGGCCGCATGGCCCACGCCCAGGCCGCCTTCGACTACCTCCCCCACCGCGCCTCGCTCGACCTGGCCGGCTGGGAGGAGGTCGACATCTTCGCGCACACCTGACGGAAAGCGGATGCACCCCACCGCGGTCATGACCGGACGAGCGATAAGCGCCGACCTCGCGCGCTGGCGCCGCCGCTCGCGCCGGGTGCTGGCCGCGCGCATCGTCCTGCCGGCCGCGATCGCGATCCTGCTGCTGATCGTGGCCTCACAGGTCGGCTGGCGCACCTACATGTCCGCCACCCATCCGCCGGCCGAGGCCAAGACCGAGATACGCCTGATCACGCCGCGCTTCTACGGCCAGTCGACCGACGGCCGCAGCTTCATGATCACCGCGCGGTCGGCGATCCGCGATGACAACGATCCGCGCCGGATCATCCTGGAGGACCCGGCTCTGACCCTTGATCTCGGCTCGCCGACGCCCACGCGGATGACCGCCAAGCACGGCGTTTATCGGCAGGACAATTTCGGCCTGAACCTGAAGGACGATGTCCGACTGGACGATGGCACCGGTTACCGCTTCGCGTCGGAGGAGTCCTTCGTGGACACCAAGACCGGAAACGTCTCGGGCGAGAGCACGATGAATGGCGAAGGTCCCAGCGGACAGGTGCAATCTCGCGCTTACTCCGTATATGACAAGGGCGATCGCATCGTCTTCCGCGGCGGGGTTCGCGCGCGGTTCGAACGGCAGTAGTGAAGACAAATGGCGCAGGTTCGCGTAAGCCGCGAGCGGCGACGGATGAGGACATGGTTCTGATGAAGCGATGGACGGCTGCGGCGGCGACCGCGTTGATCTTGTCAGGGATTGGGGCCGGCGGCGCGGCCTACGCCCAACAAGGCGACTCGAGCGCGCCGATCGACGTGTCCGCTGACCAGCAGGAAACGATCAACAGCAAGTGCATCACTATCTTCCGCGGCAACGTGGAGATCCTGCAGAACCGCTCGCGCATGCGGGCCAAGCAGGTGACGGTGTACAGCGCCCGCAAGGCTGGCGCCGCGACCGACAACGCCAATGCCTGCGGCAACGCCCAGCGGATGGAAGCCGAAGGCAATGTGTACCTGGTCAGCGACCAGCAGCAGGCCCGCGGCGATCGTGCGGTCTACACCTTCGACAACAACATCGCCGTGGTCACCGGCGACGTGGTGCTGGTCAAGGGCAAGGACGTGGCGCGGGGCGACCGTCTGACCGTCAACACCAAGACCAATGACGCCAAGCTGGAATCCAGCACCCCGGGGCGGACCGCGCCGCGCCGGGTGCGCGCGGTGTTCTATCAGGACGACAACAAGAAGACCTCCGACGCGCCGGCCGCGGCCGAACAGCCCGCCCAGCGCTAGGACCCCTTTATGACCCTGACCCCCAACGACATGGACGGCCTGTTCGTCGATTCCGTGGGCAAGTCGTTCGGCGACCGTCCGGTCGTCAAGAACGTCTCGCTGCGGCTGAAGCGCGGCGAAGTCGCCGGCCTGCTCGGCCCGAACGGCGCCGGCAAGACGACCTGCTTCTACATGATCACCGGCCTGATCGCCGCCGACTACGGCGCGATCTACCTGGACGGCGAGAACATCACCGCCCAGCCGATGTTCCAGCGCGCCCGCCTCGGCGTCGGCTATCTGCCGCAGGAAGCCTCGATCTTCCGGGGCATGACGGTCGAGCAGAACGTCATGGCCGTGGTCGAGATGCGCCAGAAGGATCCGCGCAAGGCCCGCGAGCAGGTGACCAGCATCCTGGAAGAGCTGCGCATCACCCACATCCGCAAGTCGCCGGCCGTGGCCCTGTCGGGCGGCGAGCGGCGTCGCGTGGAAATCGCCCGCGCCCTGGCGAGCGAGCCGTCGTTCATGCTGCTGGACGAACCGTTCGCCGGCATCGACCCGCTGGCGATCGCCGACATCCGCGAGGTGGTCGGCTATCTCAAGAGCCGCGGCATCGGCATCCTGATCACCGACCACAACGTGCGCGAGACGCTGGACATCATCGACCGCGCCTCGATCATTCACGCTGGCGAGGTGCTGTTCGAGGGCTCGCCGCGCGAGATCGTCGACAACCCTGAGGTCAAGCGCGTCTACCTTGGCGACAGCTTCTCGGAGCCGCGCCTCGGCGGTTAAGCATGTTTGGCGAGGGGCCGAAGGGCCTTTCGCCGGCTTCCGCGCGCGCCAAGCCCTTGTCCCGCAAGGGCTGGCCGGATCGAAACGCGGTTTTTCGGGACACTCGGTCGCACCGGCCCGATAATTGCAAGTGTTCGCCTCCCGTTAACCAGAACCGCCCTTCAATGGCGATCGAAGTTGTTCGATTTGTCAGGAGGGCGCATTGGCGCTCAGCCATCGACTAGAGCTCCGGCAGGGCCAGGGCCTCGTCATCACCCCGCAGCTGCAGCAGGCTATCAAGCTGCTGCAGTTGTCGAACATCGAGCTCGACGCCTTCGTCGAGGCGGAGCTGGAGCGTAACCCGCTCCTGCACCGTGACGAAGGCGAGTCCGAGCCCGCTGGTGAGGTCGAGGCCGAACGCGCCGCCAGCCAGACCCAGCTCGACGCGGTGGCCGACACCACGGCGGGCCGCGAGATGGACGCGCCGGCGGACGACGTCTCGCCCGGCGAACGCGCCACCGGCGACGGCGCCGAAGCCGACCAGGGCGCCGAACACGCCGGCGGCCAGATCGACTGGTCGCGGGCCGGCGGCGGCGGCTCGTTCGAGGGCGACGACAGCTACGAACGCGCCCTGACCGACACCCCGACCCTGGCCGCGCACCTGCGCGCCCAACTGGTTCAAGCCGCGCTCTCGCCGGCGCGCAACGCCATCGCCGAGATCCTGATCGACGCCGTCGACGAGGGCGGCTACCTGCGCCTCGACGTCGTTGAGCTGGCGGCCCGCCTGGGCTGCAAGCTGGAGATGGTCGAGGAAACCCTCACGGTCCTGCAGGGCTTCGAGCCCGCCGGCGTCTTCGCCCGCGACGTCCGCGAGTGCCTGGCGCTGCAGCTGAAGGACCTGAACCGCTACGACCCGTGCATGGCCGCCCTGCTCGACAATCTCGAGCTGCTGGCCAAGCGCGACATGGCCGCCCTGCGCCGCCTCTGTAGCGTGGACGACGAGGATCTGCGCGACATGGTCGCCGAGATCCGCGCGCTGTCGCCCCGCCCGGGCGCGGTCTATCATACCGAGCCGGCCGAGACCCTGGTGCCCGACGTCATGGTCCGCGAGGGCCTGGGCGGCATGTGGCATGTCGAGCTGAACACCGACACCCTGCCGCGCGTGCTGGTCGACCAGCGTTACCACGCCCGCATTTCCAAGGGCGCGCGCACCGATCAGGAAAAGACCTTCGTCTCGGACTGCATGGCCACGGCCAACTGGCTGGTGAAGAGCTTGGACCAGCGCGCCAAGACCATCCTGAAGGTCTCCAGCGAGATCGTACGCCAGCAGGACGGCTTCCTGGCGTTCGGGGTCGAGCACCTGCGGCCGCTGAACCTGAAGACGGTGGCCGACGCCATCGGCATGCACGAGAGCACGGTCAGCCGGGTCACCTCGAACAAGTACATCGCCACGACGCGCGGCGTGTTCGAGCTGAAATTCTTCTTCACCTCGGCCATCCAGTCGTCGGAAGGCGGCGAGGCGCACTCGGCCGCCAGCGTCCGTCACAAGATCAAGGGCCTGGTTGACGCCGAGAGAACCGAGGTCGATGTCCATTCCGACGACGCCATTGTCGAAATTCTCAAGGCTGCCGGGGTCGACATCGCCCGCCGGACCGTGGCCAAGTACCGCGAGGCCATGCGGATCCCCTCCTCGGTCGAGCGTCGCCGCTTGATGAAGGAAGCGGTCTGAGCGCCAAAAGCGCCCCTCGCGCGTTCCTGAGCGGGCCGTGACGAGGTTTTGATGATCGAGAAGAGTCTGGCGGACGTGATCGAGGGGTTCGGCGAGGACGCCAGCCCCGTTCTGACCGTCGGAGAGATGCTGGAGGCGTTCGACAGCCGGGCCTTCGGGGCCATGCTGCTGGTTTTCGGCCTGCTCAACACCCTGCCCCTGCCGCCAGGCTCCTCGACGGTGCTGTCGCTGCCGATCCTGTTCCTGGCGCCGCAGATCGCCATGGGGGCCGACACGCCGTGGCTGCCGCGCGGCCTGATCGAGAAGCCCCTGAAGCGCGACGACCTGCGCGGCCTGTTCCGGCGCCTGGCCCCGATCGTCCGCAGCATGGAGCTGATCACCCGTCCCAGGCTGCGGCCAATGTTCGCACCGCTGGGCGAGCGGGCGATCGGCGTGGTCTGCACCCTGCTGGCCCTGGTGCTGGTCCTGCCCATCCCGCTGGGCAATCTGGCGCCCGGCGCGACGGTCGCCGTCCTGGCCCTGGCGCTGCTCCAGCGCGACGGCGTCCTGGCCCTCCTGGGCTACCTGATGGCCCTCGGAAGCGGGGCCCTATTATTCGTCAGCGCCCATGTCGTGATCATGGCCGTCCGCAAGCTTTTGAGTGTTTTTTCAGGCCTCGTCTGACGACGTCGCAAGGACCGCTGGCGCCGCTTGACACCCGTCTCGGACAGGCGCGTTGTTAGCGCATGCAAGTCCAAGTTTCCGGCAAGCATGTCGACGTTGGCGAGGCTCTGCGAGCGCGAGTCTCCGACGAAATCGCCCTGAGCATTGGGAAATACTTCGACCGAGGCGGCGCAGCCGAGGTCGTGGTCAGCAAGGACGGCTATGCCTTCCGTGTCGATTGCTCGGTAAAGCTGGCTTCGGGTCAGCAACTCATCAGCCACGGATCGGGAGGCGACGCGCACGCGGCGTTCGACGCGGCCTTGGCCAAGATCGACACCCGGATTCGACGATACAAGAGGCGGCTGAAGAGCCACTCGGCGGCGGCCACGGCCAAGCAGGTCGAGAACGCCGCCATGTTCGTCCTCCGGGCGCCGGAGATCGACGAAGGCGAGGAACACGACTGGGAAGCCGACGCCGACCACCCGACGGGCGCGCCCGCGGCGATGGTCATCGCGGAGACCCAGGCGGCCGTGAAGACCATGACTGTTTCCATGGCTGTCATGGAACTGGACTTGACCGCGTACCCGGCAATCGTGTTTAGGAACGCCGCCCACGGCGGATTGTCCGTGGTCTACCGGCGTCCAGACGGGAATATCGGCTGGATCGACCCCGAACGCACGAAGTCGCTGAACGGGCACGGGTCAACCGCGAGCTAACCTGACCATGGCATGGTGGGTGGCGTCGTCGGCGGATCCGCGGCGACGGCGCCAAGGCGGTCGACAATGAGCGAGCGTTGGAAGTCCATGACCATCGGCGATCTTCTCGATCCGGGAGCGGTGGCGCTGCGCGTCTCCGCGCCGGGTAAGCGCCAGGCTCTTTCCATGGTCGCCGACGTCGCCGCCCGGGTTCTAGGCGTCGACGCCGACGTCGCGCTGGAGGGGCTCGTCGAGCGCGAGGCGGCCGGCTCGACCGGCGTGGGCGAGGGCGTGGCCCTGCCGCACGCGCGCCTGGACGGGCTGGATCGCGTCCGCGCGGTGCTGGTGCGCCTGGACACGCCGGTGGCGTTCGACGCTCTCGACGACAAGCCGGTGGATCTGCTGGTGGCGCTGTTCGCCCCGCGCGAGGCCAATGCACAACATTTGCGGGCCTTGGCCCGCGTGGCGCGGATGATGCGCCAGCCCGAGACGCGGTCGGCCCTGCGCCAGGCGCGGTCGGCCGACGCTATCCACGTCCTGCTGACGCACGAAGCGACCAGCACGGCGGCATAGCCCCTTCTGGGGCTCTGGAGGGCCGGCTAGGGCCCTCCGCCTTACTCACAGCTAGTGGACCGACACCGGCGCCAGTTCGTGGGCCAGGGCGGCGGCGATCGCCGTGTCGCGGTCGATCATGACGGCCAGGCGGGCGCCGTCGGCGCGGCACACGGCGTACAGTGTCTGATCCGGCGACAGGCTGAAGTCCTCCACGCCTTCCGGGACGTCCGCGAGGATCTCGGCCGCCTTGATCGGGCGGACATAGACGAGGTCCGGCGCGCCGAGGGCCGCGAAGGCTTCGCTCGTGAAGAGCGGGCTGCGGTGGGTGTTAGGCGTCATGATGACCACCTCCTTGGTGAGGGAACGCGCCGTTTCCCGGCCGGTTCAGCGCCGTGCGGGAAGGGACAGGTTCCGCGCGGCCGTTCAGCCCGCGCTGCGAATGGGAATCTTTTTAACCAGGCGCTCGGGTTCGGGGCGCGCCAGGTCGATATGCAGGAGGCCGTGCTCCAGGGTCGCGGCGGTCACTTCCATCCCCTCGGCGAGGACAAAGGTGCGAACGAAACCCCTGGCGGCGATGCCGCGGTGCAAGAAGGCGCGCTCGGCCTCCGAGCGGCCGTCGGCGTCGCGCTTGCCGGCCACGATCAGCTGGCCGCCCTCGATGGTCACCTGCAGCTGGTCGGGCGAGAAGCCCGCCACGGCCAGGGTGATGCGCACGCCGCCGTTGTCGGATTGCTCGACATTGTAGGGCGGATAGCTTTCCGAGGCGGCCTTGGCGGCGCGCTCGATCAGGTCTCGGGTGTGTTCGAAGCCCAGCAGGAAGGGGCTGTCGAACAGGATCGTCCGGGTCATCGCGAAGTCCTCGCTCAAGCGACTTCGTTCGCGGAGACAAACCCGAGGATCGGCGAAGGTCCCCACGACACGGATCCAGAAATGGCGACCGCGGCCTGAGGGTTCAAGAGGAGGGGGAAGCTTAGGTCCAGAAATGGACAAGGCCCGGACGTTTCCGTCCGGGCCTTGATGGTGGAGCTAAGCGGAGTCGAACCGCTGACCTCTTGAATGCCATTCAAGCGCTCTACCAGCTGAGCTATAGCCCCAAATTTTTCGGAGGGAACCTTGCGGTAACTCTCGGAAATCCTTGGTCTCTTCGGCGTTTCGACTGGTGTCGCTCCCCGAAGAGGCGCGGAACCTAGTCCGGGATTTTTTTGGGATCAAGCCTCTTCTCGAAGTTTTTTCGAGAAAAATGTCGCACCCCGAAAAACCCCTGTGGACGACCGGTTTCAGTAAGCCCGAAACCGGTCGTCACAGAGACAGATCCAATGGATCAGTCTTCTTCGCCCTCGCCGGGCAGACCCTCGATCTCGTCCTCGAGGATGTCGTCGTCGTCCTCGTCCTCCAGGAACGGAACGTCGTCGGCTTCGTCCTCGGCGAGGTCTTCGTCCTCGGCGAAGTCGACGCCCAGGTCGTCACCGCCCGCGGGGGCCGGCGCGCCGGGATCGACGTCTTCGTCCTCGGTTTCGATGACGTCCGGCTCGACCTTGTCGATTTCCGGCGTTTCATCGACCTCGTCCTCGAAGCCGTCCTCGTCCTTGGGAGCGGGGGCGGGCTTCTCGTCCTCGGCGTCATAGTCCGGCGTGATCGAGCGAGCCCGGACGCGGCGCGACTTCAGCGCCTCTTCCGGGTCGAACGACTCACCGCACTTGGGGCAAACGGCCGGACGGCGACCGAGGTCGTAGAATTTGGATTGGCAGTTGGGGCAAATTTGTTTTGCGCCCAATTCGGGATTGGCCAATTGGCGACCCTTTGATCCGGATGGGAAAAGCGGCCGGTCACTTGCCATGGCGAGAGCCCGCTGTCAAAAGCAATCCCCTTCGCGCAACCACCTGTATCTTTGAGGAGCCGGTTTCGGCATGACGGCGGCTGGATTGAGGAGCGCCCCGGGAGGCGCTCTGCGAGGGACTGTTCGCGCTCCGGGCGACAAATCCATTTCACACCGATCGATGATCCTGGGCGCGCTGGCGACCGGGACGACGACGGTCGAGGGCCTTCTCGAAGGCGACGACGTTCTCGCCACCGCGCGGGCCATGCGGGCCTTCGGCGCGCGGGTCGAGCAGGAGGGCGGCGGACGCTGGCGGATCGAGGGCAAGGGCGGCTTCGAAGAGCCGGCCGACGTGATCGACTGCGGCAACGCCGGCACCGGCGTGCGCCTGATCATGGGCGCGGCGGCGGGCTTCGCCATGTGTTCGACCTTCACCGGCGACGCCTCGCTGCGCGGCCGCCCGATGGGCCGGGTGCTGGAGCCGCTGGCCAAGATGGGCGCGACCTGGATGGGCCGCGACCGGGGGCGCCTGCCCTTGACCCTGAAGGGCGGCAATCTGCGCGGCCTGAACTACACCCTGCCGATGGCCTCGGCCCAGGTGAAGTCGGCCGTGCTGCTGGCCGGGCTGCACGCCGAGGGCGGCGTCGAGGTGATCGAGCCCGAAGCCACCCGCGACCACACCGAACGCATGCTACGCGCCTTCGGGGCCGAGGTGCTGGTCGAGGACCGCGAGGTCGGCGACAAGACCGTCCGCCACGTGCGGCTGCCCGAAGGGCAGAAGCTGACCGGCACGCACGTCGCCGTGCCCGGCGACCCGTCCTCGGCCGCCTTCCCGCTGGTGGCGGGCCTGCTGGTCCCCGGATCCGAGGTGACGGTCGAGGGCGTGATGCTCAACGACCTGCGCACCGGCCTGTTCACGACCTTGCAGGAGATGGGCGCCGACCTGGTCATCTCGAATCGTCGCGTGGCCAGCGGCGAGGAGGTCGGCGACATCACCGCCCGCTACTCGAAACTCAAGGGCGTGGTCGTGCCGCCCGAGCGCGCGCCGTCGATGATCGACGAATATCCGATCTTGGCCGTCGCGGCCGCCTTCGCCGAGGGCGACACGGTGATGCGCGGCATCRGCGAGATGCGGGTCAAGGAAAGCGACCGGATCGCCCTGACGGCGGCCGGCCTCGAGGCCTGCGGCGTCGACGTCGAGGAGGAGCCGGAAGGCTTCATCGTCCACGGGACCGGCCAGCCGCCGCGCGGCGGCGCGACGGTCGAGACCCACGGCGACCATCGGATCGCCATGAGCCACCTGATCCTGGGCATGGCCGCCCAGAACGCGGTGGCCGTGGACGAGCCGGGCATGATCGCCACCAGCTTCCCCGGCTTCCCCGACCTGATGCGCGGCCTGGGCGCAACGCTGACCGAGGCTTAGCCATGGGCTTCGTGATCGCCGTCGACGGGCCGGCCGCCTCGGGCAAGGGCACCATCGCCGCGCGCCTGGCGGCGGCCTACGGCCTGCCGATGCTGGACACCGGCCTGCTGTACCGCGCCGTCGGCGTGCGCATCCTGGCGACCGCCGGCGACCTGGACGACCCCGTGACTGCCGAGGCCTCGGCGCGCGGTCTCGACCTGGCCGAGCTGGAGAAGCCGCAGGTCCGCACCCGCGCCGCCGGCGAGGCCGCCAGCCGCTGCGCCGTGCACCCCGGCGTCCGCGCGGCCCTGTTCGACCTGCAGCGCGCCTTCGCGGCCCGCGAGCCCGGCGCGGTGCTGGACGGCCGCGACATCGGCACGGTCATCGCCCCCGACGCCCCGGCCAAGCTGTACGTCACCGCCAGTCCGGAGGTGCGCGCCGATCGCCGCTGGAAACAGCTGGTCGGCCAGGGCGAAAGCGTCACCTTCGAGGAAATTCTGGCCGACATCCGCAAGCGCGACGCGCGCGACGGCGGCCGCAAGGACGCGCCCATGACACAGGCGGCCGACGCCATCTTGCTCGATACGTCGAAAATGACTATAGAGCAGGCCTTCGATGCGGCCCGCCGTATCGTCGAGACGGCGCGCGCCCGGTCGGGAAACCTCCCGGGCTAATCCACCGCCCGCCTCGCCGCCCGCTAGGAACGCGCGCGGGACCCGCAGAAAACCACTTCATCCGGAATCCCGAGAACCGCTTTCCGGCGGCGCTCACCATAGGGCTTCCCCCAACCTAGAGACTAAACATCAGCATGGCTGACGATATGAGCTTCAACCCGACGCGCGACGATTTCGAAGCGCTGCTTAACGACTCGATGGGCGGCCGCGATTTCGCGGAAGGCACCGTCGTCAAGGGTCTGGTCGTCGGGATCGAAAAGGACTTCGCCATCATCGACGTCGGTCTGAAGACCGAAGGTCGTATTTTGATGAAGGAATTCGGCGTCGACGAAGCCGGCAAGGCCATCATCAAGGTGGGCGACTCGGTCGAGGTGTTCCTGGAACGCCTGGAAAACGCCCTCGGCGAAGCGGTCATCAGCCGCGAAAAGGCCAAGCGCGAAGAGGCCTGGACCCGTCTGGAAGGCGTCTACGCCAAGAACGAACCCGTCATGGGCGCCATCGTCGGCCGCGTGAAGGGTGGCTTCACCGTCGACCTGGGCGGCGCCTCGGCCTTCCTGCCGGGCTCGCAAGTCGACATCCGTCCGGTCCGCGACGTCGGCCCGCTGATGGGCAAGGAACAGCCCTTCGCCATCCTCAAGATGGACCGTCCGCGCGGCAACATCGTCGTCTCGCGTCGCGCCATCCTGGAAGAAGCCCGCGCCGAGCAGCGCACCGAACTGGTGTCGCAGCTGCAAGAGGGTGAAATCCGCGAAGGCGTCGTCAAGAACATCACCGACTACGGTGCGTTCGTCGACCTGGGCGGCATCGACGGCCTGCTGCACGTCACCGACATGAGCTGGAAGCGCGTCAACCACCCGAGCCAAGTGCTCGCCGTGGGCGACACCGTGAAGGTCCAGATCGTCAAGATCAACCCGGACACCCAGCGCATCAGCCTCGGCATGAAGCAGCTGCAGTCGGATCCGTGGGATGGCGTTGAAGCCAAGTACCCGGTCGGCGCCAAGTTCACGGGCCGCATCACCAACATCACCGACTACGGCGCCTTCGTGGAGCTGGAAGCCGGCGTCGAAGGCCTGGTGCACGTCTCGGAAATGTCGTGGACCAAGAAGAACGTCCACCCCGGCAAGATCGTCTCGACCTCGCAAGAAGTCGACGTGGTGGTGCTGGACGTCGATCCGTCGAAGCGCCGCGTGTCGCTGGGCCTGAAGCAAGCCCTGGCCAACCCGTGGGAAGCCTTCCTGGAAGCTCACCCGGTCGGTTCGACCGTCGAAGGCGAAGTCAAGAACGCGACCGAATTCGGTCTGTTCGTCGGCCTCGACAACGACATCGACGGCATGGTGCACCTGTCGGACATCGACTGGAGCGCTCCGGGCGAAGAAGCCATGGCCCGCTACAAGAAGGGTGACATGGTCAAGGCGAAGGTTCTCGACGTCGACATCGAGAAGGAACGCATCTCGCTGGGTATCAAGCAGCTGGGCGGCGACCCGATGTCGGGCGACACCTACCGCAAGAACCAGACCGTGACCGTGACCGTGACGGAAGTCACCACGGGCGGCATCGAAGTGCGCTTCGGTGAAGACGACGCGCCGATGTCGGCCTTCATCCGCAAGTCGGACCTGTCGCGCGATCGTCAGGAACAGCGCCCCGAGCGCTTCGCCGTGGGTGACCGCGTCGACGCTCAGATCACCAACATCGACAAGGCGGCTCGCCGCGTGTCGCTGTCGATCAAGTCGCTGGAAATGGCCGAAGAGAAGGAAGCCATCGAGCAGTTCGGCTCGTCGGACTCCGGCGCTTCGCTGGGCGACATCCTGGGCGCGGCTCTGCGCGAGCGCGCCACCCCCAAGGAATAGTCTTCGTCCCTTCATTGGGACTGAAGTCAGCGGCGGCCGGAGCGATCCGGCCGCCGTTTTCTTTTGCGCGAAAGCCTGCCACAACTCCTGAGGTTGTGTTGGGAGGCGTGGCGTGCGGGCTTTGAAAGTGGCGGTGTTGGCCGCGGTGTCGGTGTTGGTCTTGTCGGGAGCCGCCTGGGCCGACGAGAAGCCCAGCTACGGCCCGCCGGCCAAATGGGTGCAGGTGGCCGATATCCCCGCCCCGCCCGTCGACGACCAGGCGCCGGCCACCCAGCTGCTGCTGGACGACAACCAGTCCCTGCACGACGGCGCCGGCTCGGCCTACTACAACCGCCGTGTGGTCAAGATCCGGCGGTCCGAGGGCCTGCAGGGCGGGTCGCGTAGTC